>JAUSNX010000001.1:300000-523262 GCA_030656015.1 Methanobacteriaceae archaeon | reverse complement strand
TATTTTTATTTTTATTTTTATTTTTATTTTTATTTTTATTTTTATTTTTATTTTTATTTTTATTTTTATTTTTATTTTTATTTTTATTTTTATTTTTATTTTTATTTTTATTTTTATTATTATTATTATTATTATTATTATTATTATTATCAAGTTTATTTTAATAATCGTGTTTTATAACTCAACTTCTAACAAACTAGTAATTTCTTTTTTCAGACTTAAAAACTCAGGTGTTGAACGGTCGCGAATCCGCTCCAGGCCAATATTAAAAGTTTTAATTATTTCTCCAGGCCCATGACTCAAAACTACCACTCTATCAGCTAAGAAAATAGCTTCATCTACATTATGAGTAACGAATATAACGGTTTTTTTCTCTTCACCCCATATTCGTACCAATTCTTCCTGTAGTTTGTGCCTGCTCTGAACATCTAGTGCAGAAAATGGTTCGTCCATTAAAAGAACTTGGGGGTCATTAACCAGAGAACGGGCAATAGCAACTCTTTGTTTCATGCCTCCTGATAGTTCTTTAGGGTAACTTTGCTCGTACTGGGATAAACCAACCATTTTCAAGTATTTTCTGGCTTTTTTGTATCTTTCTTCCTCTTCCAATCCTTTTACCTCTAATCCAAAGGCTACATTGTCCAATACATTACGCCATGGAAATAAGGAGTACTGTTGGAATACATAGCCTCTTTCTCTACTAGGGCCGGATATTTCAGTTTCACCCTCGAATATATGGCCATGTGTTGGGAAATCCAATCCAGCAATCATACGAAGCAGTGTGGTTTTTCCACAACCTGAGGGACCTACAATACATAAGAATTCTCCTTTATTAACATTAAGATTGATATTTTGGAGGCTTATATGTTCTTTTTCTTCTTGAATGAAACTTTTAGTAATATTTTCTAGAGTTATCACCAGCTCACCTCCTTCTCTATTCTACTAAAAAGATAGTCGGCCCCTAATCCAATAACTCCAATGGTTAGCATTCCCACTATAGCACTTCCAGTGTCTAACATGCTGGTGGAGGTGAATATGAGGTACCCCAAACCGCTATTGGATCCTATCATTTCTGCTGCTACGGTACACATCAATCCCACACCTACACCAACTTTCAATCCGGTGACAATGCTGGGCAAAGAAGCTGGAACGGCCACTTTTTGCAGCACTTGTCTATTACTGGCACCTAATGTGTAAGCTGACTCTAAAAGAACTTTATCTACTCTTTTAACTCCATCCATGGTATTTATCAGTATGGGGAAAACACTTCCTACGAATATTATAAAAATTGCTGATTCCAGGCCCACACCAAACCATAAAATGGCAAATGGTATCCAGGCTATAGGTGGGATAGGACGAATAATCCCTACCATGAGGCTAGAAAAGTCTTTCACAGTATTAGACCACCCCATCAGAATTCCTAAGGGGATGCCTACCAGTGCAGAAACTGTTAAACCCAGCACAACTCTCATTAAAGTTAATGATGTGTCTTGAACTAATTGTCCATTCATTAAAAGCGTTTCAAATGATTGTAGTACTTCAGATGGGCTGGGAAGGAAATAAGATGGTATCAATCCAGTGAAAGTTGTTAGAATGGCCCAGATTATAACTACTGAAACAGGTAATATCAGTGAAATAAATATTTTTCTCATTTTTTACCGCCTAGCAAGATTAATCATTAATCAAATTAATCACTTAACTAAATTAATTACTTAAATAAGATTTTAAATAAGTTTAATTACCTAAAAACTCTGTATCGAATATATCATTAGCTGTAAGGGTCGTATTCAAATATCCCAGGTTTTTTTCTATTTTAGCAAATTTTAAAACGTTATTTTGAAATGACTTATTAACTGATGAGACAAATGTGATGTGTTGCAAGGATAAGGCCTCAATTTCAATATTAGTGGTTAATTCCTGATCAACAATACTTGCAGTCTCATTAGGGTGCGTATTAACGTATTCTGTTGTTTGCTCATGAATTTTAAGGAATTTATTCAACTCTTGAGGATGATTTTTAATGAAACTCTCACTGGTAATTATAACACAACAGGGATGATCTTTTATAATATCATTTGAGTAAATTAACACCTTTCCAATACCTTCATAAGGTGCTAATGATACAAAAGGCTCGTAAGATATGTATGCATCAACTTTATGAGCAGCCAGGGATGAAGGTATGTTATAAACATTTATTGATATTAAATCAACATCATTCTGACTTATATTATATTTTTGGAGCTCATAGACTAATAGAACTTGTTGAATGGAGCTTACACCAGGTGTGGCTATTGTTTTACCCTTCAAATCTGCAGGACTAGTTATGGTGGAGTTAGGTTCAACCACAATTCCACTACCCACCATATTAACTGATCCCACCACCTTGATGGGAACTCCTTTACTTATTCCCTGCATGGCCGGTGTTATTCCAACATAACCAATATCCACATCGCCACTGGCCACAGCATCTACAATATTAGAACCAGAATTAATTTGCACAGTTTTAACATTTAAACCATTATTTTCATAGGTTTTATTATGTTTGGCCACCAAAAGAGCTGCACTGTGATCGGTGGGCAGATATCCTACTTCAATAATATTCTCACCCTCTGGAGCAAAAAAAGTCCAAAGGCTACCAATTATCAGTAAAATAATAATGTTGAGCAGGATTAGTAGTTTATAGTACTTCATAATATCTTAATAAATTTAATTTAAGTTAATATACTGTTTTATATTGTATTATTTAGATTTAAACTACTATTAATTTTATCTATGCATTTATCTAATCATTCTAACCAACAAAACTATTAAAATAATAAAAATATAATTTTCAATAGAATTTAAATAAGAAATATTAGTGGAATACAAATTAGAATATAATAACGCAGAAATATCATTTTAAAAGATTTAAGGGGTAAATACATGAAAACCATGCTCTGGGAAGATAATCAACTTTTACTTATTGATCAAACTAAATTACCTGACGAATTAACTTATTTCACCTGCAAAACCTATCAAGATGTTATCCATGCCATAAAAACCATGGTGGTAAGGGGTGCACCGGCCATTGGTGTGGCTGCCGCATTTGGAGTGGCACTGGCAGACTTAGCTGGTGAAGATTTGGAAAAAACAGCAAAAGAAATCAAAAGCTCCAGGCCAACTGCAGTAAACTTGTTTTGGGCTGTGGATCGGGTCATGGCCTCTGATTCACCTCTGGGAGAGGCCTTAAAAATGTATCAGGAAGACATTGATACCAACCGGGCCATGGGAAAACACGGTGCTACTGTAATTGAAGATGGGGACACTATTTTAACTCATTGTAATGCAGGAGCACTGGCCTGTGTGGATTATGGGACTGCACTGGGTGTAATAAGAGCTGCCCATGAGGAAGGTAAAAAAATAAATGTATTATGTGATGAAACCCGTCCCTTAGGCCAGGGTGCCCGACTCAGTGTCTGGGAAATGCAGCAAGAGAACATTCCAGTTAAATTAATTGTGGACAGTGCTGCCGGTTACCTTATGCAGCAGGGAGAAGTTGATAAAATAGTTATTGGGGCCGATAGGGTGGCCAAGGGCGGTGTAGCCAATAAGATAGGTTCTTTAATGGTGGCCCTGGCTGCAAAGCGATTCAATGTCCCATTTTATGTGGCCGCTCCCATGAGCACCTTTGACAGTGAAAACTCAATTTATGATGTTGAAATTGAAGAACGAGGGCCTGAAGAGGTAATCCACTATGGGAATTGTCGTATAACTCCTGAGGGAACTGAAGTGCGAAATCCGGCCTTTGATATTGTTCCTAGTGACCTTATTGCTGGAATAATTACGGAGAATGGAATTTTAGATCCATTATAAAAAAATAACCAGGAAATTATTTTATTTTTTAGTTAATATATTCCATTAATATTCTCAATTTGTTTTTAAAATTAAAAAAATATTAAAAATAAATTTGTTTTGATTCAGAATGATTAATTTATCCGAGCATCAATCCCCATATGCCACACACCAGGGCTCCGGGATTTAACATGCCTTTTATTCAAAATTTCCACCTTACGAGGCCCAGCAGCATCAATTATCCTTTGAATAGGAGTATCAAAATCAGAGGAGAATTCATAGTAATTAATAATCCCTCCGGGCTTAATTAGCTCCATGGCCTTATCTAAAAACTCATAGGCCGTTCCAGGAAGATTCATAATCACTCTATCGGCGGAAATATCCTGTTCTGATAATATTTGGCCTACATCACCTAACATGGGAAATACTTTTTCTTCTACGTGATTAAGTTCCATATTCTTTTTTAAATAGTAAATTGCATCTGGATTAATATCAATGGCATAAATCAGGACTTCTCTACGCCTTGAAATGTCCATAACAAAGGGCCCTACTCCACAGAACATGTCCACAATTATTTCACCATCTTTGACCTGCTGGGCCACTCTTTCCCTTTCTGTGGCTAATCTAGGGCTGAAATAAACTTTCTTTACATCCAGCATTATTCGAGAGCCGTATTCTACGTGTATTGTTTCTGAGGTGTCCTCACCCGCCAGATGCTCCAGTTCCCGGATACGGGTAACTCCTTTTATCTCGCTTTTTTTCATGAAAACTGCTTTTCGTTTAGTGAAATCAAGGGCAGCCTGTCCAATGGTATGTTTATGTTCTTCCAACTTTTCTGGAATCTCCAGGATCACCACATCTCCAATAATGTCAAAGGACTTCTTTATCTCCTGAATTTCAGCTTCATCAATTTTACCATTTAAAAAGTCCATGAAGCTTTTAGGGCCTCTTTTTTGTATTTCAAATTCTATTTCTAAAATATCTAAATGACTGATTCCAGATTCAGCTAACTTTTCAGAAATTATCTCTATTTCACCCATTAATGGTAAATAAACGTATTCAGAGTCCCTTTTTATTTTAAGGCCAAGATCTATAATTGATTTTTCCATTAGAATTTTACGGACATGGTTGGCCTCATTTTTGGGAACTTTAATGCATTTCATATGATTCCTCTTCTAAGGTAATTATAATATAAGAATGTTTAATTTATCAGAATATTATATCAAAAATCCTATCCTAAATATATTTATAATCTTCATGGTATAATTTAGTAAATAATCATTATACGATGAATTTGCTTTAAGATAATGATTGTCATTTATTTATGTAATATATATCTCAATTTGAAACTTATATTAGAAACTGTATATTAGAATATCAAAGTTTAGTAATTATTCAAATGATTTAAAATTAACATATTGGTGAAATTATAGATTATGCCATTAAAAGGTGATTCAATGCTTTATTTTATTGGTTTAGGACTTTATGATGAAAAAGATATTTCTGTTAAAGGATTAGAAGCTTTAAAGTCTGCAGATGAGGTTTATGCTGAGTTTTACACGGCAGGACTTTTTGGAACATCCATCTCTGCTTTTGAGAAATTATTAGGCCGTGAAGTTAAAATTTTGACTAGAGAAGATGTGGAAGAAGATATAATTCCTATAAAAGAGGCAGAAAGCAAAAATGTTGCTTTTTTAATTGCTGGGGATCCATTAATCGCCACTACACATACTGATATGATGATGGAAGCCAAAAAAAGAGGAATAGAAACTCAAGTCATACACTCATCATCTATACTATCTGCCGCACCAGGAATATCTGGCCTGCAGGCCTATAAATTTGGTAAAGTAACTACGGTGCCTTTTACAGAAGAAAATTTCTTCCCTCATTCTCCTTACCTGGCCATTAAAAACAACCTGGAGCAAGATGCTCATACTTTGGTATTATTGGACATCAGGGCCCATGAAAACAGATACATGACTGTTAATCAAGGTCTAGAATACCTTATGAAAGTGGAAAATGATAGGCAAGAAGGTGTATTGTCGGAGGATACTTTGGCCGTAGCTATTGTCCGCGCGGGTTCTCTACAGCCTCTGGTGAGGGCAGATAAAATAAAAAATTTAATTAAGGAAGACTTTGGAGGCCCATTGCATTGTTTGATAATTCCTTCTAAAATGCATTTTATGGAAGCCGAATATCTGGTGGCCATGGCCGGTGCTCCTGAGGAGATATTGTGAGAGTATATTGTAATTAATTGCTCTGAAGGATATTGTAACTAATTATTAAATATGGTAACATTAATTTCATATTATCAAAAACAATGAATTTCATTAATATCAAGAATAAGAAATTGATTAAGGGGAAATTTTATGAACGATTATATTATAGATGCCCAGGAAATCACCAAGGAGTATGATGGATTCAAAGCAGTGGATGGTTTGAATCTTCAAATAAAAAAAGGTGAAGTATTTGGCTTTTTAGGGCCAAATGGGGCTGGAAAAACCACATCCATTAGTATGATGGTGGGACTGCTTAAACCAACCAGTGGCCAGATATTAATTGATGGTGTTAAAATTGAAAAAATTGACAAGGGTATGATTGGAATATGTCCTCAAGAACTGGTTCTTTGGGAACATTTAACTTGCCTGGAAAGCCTTAAACTCATGGGAGACATGTATGAGGTTCCAGGTGCTATTTTAAAAGAGAGGGCTCAGAAATTATTGGAAGATCTTTTCTTAGATGAGAATGCTAATACTCTAGTGATAAACCTTTCTGGGGGGATGAAACGGCGTTTAAATTTAGCTTTAGCATTAATACACTCTCCGGAGATAGTAGTTCTAGATGAACCCTCTGAAGGTTTGGATCCCCAATCAAGGAGAGTTTTGTGGAACTTTATTAATTCTTTAAGGGATGATGAAGGCAAAACTGTAATTTTAACCACTCATTTAATGGATGAAGCTGACAAATTAAGTGACCGCATTGCCATTATTGACCATGGTAAACTATTGAGACTGGATACTCCTGAAAATCTAAAAAAAGATATTGGTGAAGGGGATGTTGTGGAAATTCTTTTATCTAATCCTGAAGAGAATAATGGCGCCCTAAATATTTTGAAAGAAATGGAAGAAATAGAATCAGTCATAGAAATTAATAATAAATTGGATGTTCGGGCTTTAAATGCAGTTTCTAAACTTCCAGCTATTATGAAAATTTTGGAAGATGAAAAAATTTCAATTGAAGATTTATCAGTTCGACAAAACACTTTAGAAGACGTATTCATTGAATTAACTGGAACGGGGCTGCGAGAATGATTAAATTTTTAAGTATTGCTATAAAAGATTCTAAAGAACTTTTAAGGGATCGAAAGGGCCTTTTCTTGATATTGGGGTTTCCTTTGTTTTTCATGTTAATATTTGGATTTGCTTTTGGTGGAATGGGCCAGGAAAATGAGACTCATAATTTGGCTATTGTGAATTATGATCAAGGAGCGGTATTTCCAACCACTAATGCAAAAATAAACTTTGGTAATAATCTTACCACGGTGCTAAAGGATACCAAGTACGAGGATAGTGAAACCCATATCTTTAATGTTACTAAAACAACTGAAAACAATGCCAATAACATAATTAAAAATAGTAATGCTGATGCTTTACTTATTATACCTAAAAACTTTTCTCAAGCCATGGTTAATTTATTAAGTTCGAATATTAATCAAAATGCCCTCTCAAGCAGTTCTAGTAGTGTTTCTTCAGGTTCTACTTCATCTAATTCAAATGTCACTGCTAAATTAATTATCAGAGGCGACAGTAGTTCGGTCAGCTTTGGTGTGTCTCAAGCCATTTTGGTAGGGATTATTGGAAATTATCAGGATCAAGTAGTTAATAATGTGAAAAAAAGTGTTTCAGGTTCTTCTTCATCGCAGATTGAATATATAAAAACTGATGTGGAATCTGCTTCAGGAACTAGCTCATTTACCACCTTTGACTTTTTAGCTCCTGGAATGATGGTTTTTGCCATACTTTTACTGGCCACTACGGTAGCTTCGGGTTTAACTCGGGAGGTAGAGTCTGGAACATTAAAAAGACTAAAATTATCTAAAATGAGGTCATTTGACCTTTTATTCGGAGGTTTAATACCTTGGTCTTTAATTGCTGCATTACAAATCTTGATACTCCTGGGAGTAGCCATAGCCATTGGTTTTCATTGGCAAGGTGGTACAAACTCCATAATTTTAGCCATGATTGTGGCCATTATTGGAGGGGTCGCTTCTGTGGCTTTAGGAATGATAATTGCATCTTTTGCTCAAAATGACCGTCAAGCTACTAATTTAGGTACATTAGTAACGGTACCCGTATCTTTTTTATCTGGTGCATTTTTCCAGCTCCCTCAAGTGGTCATGGGTAATTTCATGGGAAACACGGTTGAAATATATGATCTACTACCATGGAGACACACACTTTTAGCATTGAGGAGAATTCTTATATATGGTGGGAACTGGAATGATATTTCCTATCAAGTGGCTTGGATGGTTGTTCTTACCGTGATATTGTTTGTCATTGGTGTGGTGCTATTCTCTAAAATGAGACTACAAGCTGAAAAATAATTCAATATTTCTATTAATTAAATTTAATTGAATTTTTGGATTACTGGCAAAAAATCAATAAAAATGAATTATAGGGGACAATAAAGTGGCTGATGATAAAAAAATACACAAGCATGGTGGAAAATCAAGTAGTGAAATTCTAAGTGCTTCGGAAGTTTTAAAAAATGTAGGTTTAAAATCAGGCGATATAATTTTGGATGCTGGCAGTGGGGATGGGTTTATTTCACTAGAAGCATCAGAAATTGTAGGTGAAAATGGTGAAGTCTATGCTGCTGATGTTCACAAACCATCAATGGATATTCTTCGCCAGAAAATTGAAGAAAAAGATTTAAAAAATGTAAATCCGATTCTAGCAGACATAACTTCCAGCATTCCTGTCGCAAATAAATCAATAGATCTATATCTCACCGCCAATGTTTTCCATGGGATAGTGGGTAATGCTGAATTAGATAGTACCATGAAAGAAATCAATCGAGTTTTAAAAGACGATGGAGTTTTAGCTATCGTGGAATTCATTAAAGAAGAAGGAATGCCTGGCCCACCAATGGATGTTCGTCTGGAACCACAAGATGTTGTAGATAATATTAAAAAATATGGCTTTATGGAAAAAGAAGTTAAGCAAACGGGGCCTTATCATTATGTGGTTTTAGCTTCTAAAAAATAAAATCGATTTTTTTCTCTTTTTTGATACAAATTCATTAATTAATTTTTTTCATATTTTATTTTTAATTTTCATTAATTTATCTAATTTAATTTCAAAAAAATAATATAATCTTAATTTTTAAAAATAAGAATGGAAATTTTAAACAAATAAAATTAAATAAAATGTTTGAATTATTTGTTTGATTTTGTTTTGTTAATTAAATTTTATTTTAGTAAAGTGGAGTGTACTTTTCCAAAAAATCAGCATGATTTTTATCTAGCATTCTTAAAAGGGACATGTTCTGTGGGCAAGAACAAGATAAAGACTCAACCAGATTTCTAAGGGTCCCATTTTTTATATTTTCCCTTACTTCTCTAGTTACTAAATCCAAGGTTCTTTTATTATATTCAAAAAGTTCATCTTGCTCTAACTGGTAAATCTGGTATTTTTCAAGGTTATATGAACTTCCAGGAGTCATCATAATATTCAGATAGCTGTAAAATTCACAAATGGCATCTGAAAATAGGTCTATCCCCATATATGAAATTATAGGTATGAAAGAGGCCTCGGCAAATGGGAAACACAGGGTTGTATTGGGGCTGATAGATTCTCTTAAATCTGATATTATTTCTGCTATATCTCGTGGCCGCCGAACCAGCTCATCGGCATTGGCTATTAATAAAGTTTTATAACCCATTTCTTCCAGCTTTTGAGCACATTCAATTCTTAAATCTGAGTATTTGGCTCCATGAACAACTGCAAAAGCATTTTCAATAGATTTATCATCATCTTTGTATTCTGCTGCTTTTTCAATGGTCTTTTCAACAGACCATTCAGCCAATGATAAAGGAACATCATAGGCCATGGGTTCATCAGGGCATATTTCCATGGTTTTTGCATTGATTATGGTGGGAGTTTTCAATTCTCCAATTTCTCCCATACGTGCAGGTCCATCATGGCCTTTTATTTCAATATTTTTGTTTTTAGCCATTTTATCGCCATTATTTATAATTTTTACATGTAAATTTATTTGTGATTTCAATTTTACTTAATTTATAAAATATTTAGACTGATTTATCAAATTAAACTTCTAGATTTAATTCTATATCTTTTAATTAGATAATTTAATTGTATTATATTATATGAATCTTGTTTAATAAAACATGTGAATTCCATTAAATTAACCTGAAAATAATTTTAATAATATTAATTTTTACATCTTTTTTAAATTATTATTTTTAAATTAAAAATCTAATTAATCCCCTGTGTAACTAAAAAGGTTACACTAAGCAAAATTTTAGGAACCTTTATATATGGATATAAATCACAGTTTAATAAGAGAATCCGAGGTTTAAATATAAATAAAACCTGTGAATATTCAAGGTGTGAAAACTAATGTCCGTATTAAAACGCCTTAAAAATATGTTAACCGGGGAAAAAGAAGAGGAAGCAGAAGAGAAGAACTCAGAATCATCTGATAAAAAATCTCCTGAAGCTAAATCTTCTGAAACTTCAAGCAAAACTAAGGAAAAAACTTCTAAAAAATCTAAAAAAGGAAAAAAGGAAACTAAGGCTTCTGGAAAACCTAAAGAGAAAATAGAAGAAACTAAAACCAAAAAAAGTGAAGCTGAAGATTCAAAAATCCCTACTGTAACTGAAGAAGAAAAACCAAAATCTAAAGTGAGTGATAATATGAGTTTATTGCAAAAAGATGAAAACTTAATGAAATCTGATGCTAAAGACAAAGAGTTTTCCGAAACAATCAAAGCAGCTGGCGGTGACAGTTTAGAATACTGTTTCCAATGTGGGACCTGTACTGGATCCTGCCCATCTGGAAGGAGAACTCCTTACCGAGTCAGACAAATTATCAGAAAAACTAACATCGGATTAAAAGATGAAGTAATTTCTGACCCTAACCTATGGATGTGTACCACCTGTTACGCTTGCCAAGAAAGATGCCCACGAGGTATCAAAATTGTGGATGTTGTGAAATTAGCCCGTAACGAAGCAGCTAAAGCTGGATTCATGGCCCCTGCCCACAAAATGACTGGTAAATTCGTTATTGAAAGTGGACACGGTGTACCAATTAACGATGCTACCATGGAACTAAGAAAAAGAGTAGGCCTGGGCGAATTACCACCAACCACTCATTCTTTCCCTGAAGCTCTAGAAGAAGTGCAAACTATCTTAAAAACTACTGGATTTGACTCCCTGATTGGATACAACTGGGAAACAAAGGAAATAGAATAATCAATTTTAGGAGGATCAAAAATGGAAATCGCATACTTCTTAGGATGTATTATGAACAACCGATACCCTGGTATCGAAAAAGCTACTCGAATCCTATTCGACAGATTAGACATTGGATTAAATGACATGGAAGGAGCTTCCTGCTGTCCTGCTCCTGGTGTATTTGGTTCTTTTGACAAAACTACTTGGGCTGCTATTGCTGCTCGTAACATTACCATTGCTGAAGATATGGGAAGCGACATCATGACCGAATGTAACGGTTGTTTTGGCTCCCTCTTCGAAACCAATCACATGTTAAAAGAAGACGAGGAAATGAAGGAAAAAATTAATGCCATCCTCGCCGAAACCGGAAGAGAATTCAAGGGAGATGTCAATGTTAGACACTTAGCTGAAGTGTTATACAATGATGTAGGTCTTGAAAAACTCGCTGAACTAGTTGACCAGCCATTAAACTTAAACGTTGCTGTTCACTACGGATGCCACTTCCTCAAACCAAGTGACGAAATTCAAATTGACAATGCTGAAAAGCCAACCATATTAGACGAAATCGTCGAAACTACTGGTGCAAAATCTGTTCCATATAAGGACAAAATGATGTGCTGTGGTGCTGGTGGTGGAGTAAGATCCAGAGACATTGATGTGGCTCTAGATTTCACCAAAGAAAAACTCAACAACATGAAGGATGCTGGTGTAGACGCTATTGTAAACGTTTGTCCATTCTGTCACTTACAATTTGATGTAGGTCAAATGGAAATTAAAAACAAATACGGCGATGAATTTGACATCCCTGTTTTCCACTTAGCTCAATTATTAGGTCTAGCTATGGGATTAGCTGGTGACGAATTAACTTTAGACAGTCACCAAATCTGCACTGATGACGCTGTCAAAAAGTGCTTAGATTTCTCAGAATTTGATGAAGTCACTGGTGGAGAATAATTCTCCCCATTTTTTCTTTTATTTATTGTTAGGATTAATTGAATTTGCATTCCTTTTAGAATTAATTTTTGGATTTTTTTATTATTATTATTTTTATTACCAAATTTTATAATTCATAAAATTTCATTTTTAATAAAAATTTATTTAAATGAATTTTACAAATATATAATATTGATATTCATTAAGTTTCAGGGGACTAATATAAAATAAAATTCCAGTTTCTTATGAATGTTCAAATTATATTTAAAAACATAATCAAGAGGTGTTTTCATGTTTATTGCAACTCTCACAGGAATATTTGAATTCAAGGATTTACCTGAGGAATATGGATCTTTTGCACAATATAAGGCTGGATTGGAGAAAAGAGAAATCAAGGATAATGATGAAATCGCTGTTTTAAACATACAAGGCACAGAGAGTTATCATATTCTTTTCTTAGATTCTTATAAAGATATAAAAGAAATTCAAGACGAATTGAAAGCTGCCGATGCTAAAGTTAATCACACTACCTTAAAAATACTGGAAGGACATTTATGAGTAGTGGTATTCCAGTAGAGCAAACCTGGCTGATTCTGGTTGACTTATTAACTGATTTGAAAAAAAAAGGTGTGGATGTTCCTACCAAAATCAATGAAGATATAAGATTAATAAAAACATCAATTAACTTTTATAAATCAGATCCCACTCATCCAGATACTATCAAAGAACTAGATCGGATAAATGATTCCATAAATTCTATTCAAAATACTTTAATGGATTTTGCGGAAACTATTGGAAAAGATTATTATACGGAATGGCTTGAAAAACTCAAAAAAGCTTCTTTAGGAGAGGAAGTCTATAAAACACATGAAACCAAATCACGTTTTATTGTAGGTGCACCTCCGGGATTCCAGGTTGCCAGGATAACTTTAAAAGAACCCCTGGCTGAGGACCGAGTTCAAGAAATTGCAGAAGAAAACAATTTAATAATAGAATTTGAGAAAGATGAAGTTATTGCTATTTATGGTGATTCTGGAAATGTAAAAAGCGGATTAAAAGAAATTGGATCTTTTTTTAAGGATTAAATATTTCTTTTATTTTATTTCTTTTAATTAAATTTTAAGATTATATCCATGTTTTTTTTATTTATTATTAATTAACATTAAAAAATTTCTTAGACCAGATATGGTGGGTGATTAATATGAATATTTTAGCAATTAGTGATTTACATGGTTCTACGCATAAAGCTTTAAATAATTATTTAAAGAATAATAAAATAGATTTAATTGTCATAGCAGGAGATATAACTCATTTTGGCCCTGCAGAGCTTGCAGAAGACATATTAAATGAAATTTCTTCATATGATATACCTGTAGTTGCTATTCCTGGAAATTGTGACCCTCAAGGAGTTTCTAGTCAATTGGATAATTCTAATGCCATAAATATTCATGGGAAAAGCACGGCTATAAAAAATGTGGGCATCTGTGGATTTGGGGGATCTAATCTTACTCCCTTTGATACTCCATTAGAGTTTGGTGAAATTGAAATTTTTGAGGAATTGGATAAAATAATGGTGGAAATGAAGGACCAAGATATTAAAATTCTGGTTACACACGCCCCTCCTTTAAATACAAATGCGGATAAACTACCTAATGGTGATCACGTAGGCAGTGAAAGTATCCGGAAAATTATAGAGGATTATAAGCCAAATATTAATATTTGTGGACATATTCATGAAGCACAATCCATTGATCAAATTGGTGAAACAATCATATTAAATCCCGGTCAAATTATGGATGGTGGAGCTTGTCTGGTTCAAATTGATGACGAAACTAACATAATCGACTCCAAAATAATCAAATTATGATTATATGCTTATTGATCTATTTAATTAAAATTATTTTTAAATTGTTAGAGATAAATTGAAAAGTATATTAAACGGTAATTACTATTTAAATATAGTATATACTTTTTTTAAGGTGAAATAATGATGATTATGGTTCAAGGAGAAGTGAGCGGTAAAAAATATACAGAGCCTTTTTCTAAGGGAGTCTTGGCCAGATCTCTTACCCGGGCTGAAATGGATCCTAATAAAGCATACAATATTTCATCTCAAATAGAAGCTCATCTAAAAAAAGAAAATATTGAAATAATCAGTATTGATGATCTGGTTAAAATTGTCTGCGAACGATTAAAAACTGAAAATACTGAAATAGCTGAAAAATACGTGGCCTGGAGAAAAATTCGCAAATGCAAAGAACCATTAATTATTCTAATTGGAGGAGCATCGGGGGTAGGGACTTCATCAATTGCTTTTGAGGTTGCTAACCGTTTAGGAATAAGAAACATGATAAGTACCGATATGATTCGGGAAGTAATGCGTAAAATTGTTTCTAAAGAATTGTTACCCTCTATTTATGAATCAAGTTACACTGCCTATCGTTCTTTAAGAATACCTCCTCCACCTGAGCTTGATGAGGTTTTAATTGGTTTTAGGGACCATGTTGATACAGTAAGTATTGGTGTAGAAGCCGTAATTGAAAGATCTTTAAAAGAAGGAATTAGCATTGTTATTGAAGGAGTTCATATTGTTCCGGGATTTATAAGAGAAGATCTGGTTAATAAAGAGAATGTGGCCATGTTTGTACTCACGGTTTCTGATGAAAATGTACATAAAGGACGTTTTTATTCCAGATGTAGGCAAATGTGGGCCAGAAGACCTCTTAAAAGATATATGAGTTATTTTTGGGCTATTCGAAGAACGCATAAGTACTTTGAAAGTCAGGCCAAGAAAAATAATGTTCCGGTTATTGAAAATATTGACGTGGTAACTACCATTGATTCAATAATTAAGTCTATTACAAAAAGCAATGGGGGCGAAAAAGGTGTTGAAAAATCTGAAAGTAAAAGAGATAATGACTGAAAATGTAATTACAGTAACTCCTGGTGAAGAAGTAGTTTTTGCATTTGAAAAATTGATGAAACACAAGATAAGTGCTTTACCAGTAATTGATGATGAAAAATTGGTTGGTATTGTAACTGCTTCTGATCTTGGCCACAATTTGGTTCTAGACAACTATGAGTTAGGTACAATCGTAGAAAAAGTTATGATTACTGATGTGACATGTGTTGAACCCGATGACACTTTGGATCATGCGATTGATAAAATGAATAAGCATGGATCTGAAGGAGGCATTATAAATCAGCTGGTTGTTATCAATAAAGGTAAAATAAAAGGCATAGTCTCTGATGGGGATATAATCAAAGCTTTAAAATAAAGTTTAATTATCCTTAATTTTATTCTTTATTTGAATTAATTTTCATTAGATATTATTTAAAAATAATTTCATATTTTATTTTAAATTCTTTAAAAAAATTTATTTAATAAATTTTCAATTAAATAAATAAAGTTCATTCAATGCTTGTTGTCTAAAATTTTTAAATATCATTTTTAGTGCATATTATCGCCTATTATCATTTTATATTAGCTAATCATGTCATTAAAATATTAAAAATAAATTTAAATTCAGCAAAATATCCCTAAATAATATTGCAAAAATAGTAACCTTAAAATACTATCAAGATTAATATAAATGCGGGCTAGACTGGAGGGTTAGAGGTCCTCTGTAAGCACATATCCTCTTATGGTGCAGTCGAAGTTCAGAAGGCGGCAAATTAACCGATTTTCAGCCCTAAAATTCAATGCCGAAACCTCGTCCCGCAGGATTAGTGGTGATAGGGCTCTGGCTGGAGGGCTAGAGTAAACTATCTCAATTATGGGAACGGGTCAGGCCTGGAAAGGAGCAGCTCTACCATGAACAGCTGATGCTTGTGGAGCAACGGGGTGGAGTTGGATTTTTGGATCACTGACAATTGGAAGGTTTGTCCACTTCTGAACATGCCTATTTTCAAATCAATTGGATATGATAAAATAAGAAATATTATAATTAATATTTTAATTAATATTTTAATTAAATTTCAATGATATACAATATAATAAACATGATTTTTGCATCCATAAAAGAAACATTTATAACTGATTACATCTAAAAGTCTAAATTACCCTTTTTTCTATGAAATAAAATAAAAATAATAATCTATGCCGGGGTGGCCCAGTCTGGTACGGCGTGGGACTGCTAATCCCATGATCCTTTGGATCTCGCGGGTTCAAATCCCGTCCCCGGCGTTTTATAACTTTTTATGCAATATGTGGTCTTATTAATATTATTTTGTTTTCCAATTTTAAACTAGATTAATTTTATTAAAATAATTTCGATTTAAAAATCAATTAAAATGTAATTAAAAAATATAAAATTATGAATTGGATTTTAAGACTATTTCTACTATTTCTTGAGGCATAGAAGTCCTTTTAGATATTTCTTCAGAATTCATTCCTTTTTTAAAATACCGAATAATCACTACATCCATGGGCTCACCAACTTCGATAATATAATCGTCAGGGTCATAGAAACGCATTACTCTCTGTCCCCAGGGTTGTTGGTGAATTTTATGCAAAAAAGTAGCATTCATATTTTCTAATTTATTTTGGATATTATCTAGATCATCGGATTCAAAATATAGCTCTACACAATTTTTAGGGCCTAAAATTTTATTTTCTTCACTTATTAATTGTTGAAAATGTTTCCGGTCATGAATAGCAAACCCACCATTAAAAGAAATATTTTCACCATGATCCAGATCGACTTCTTGATTTAAGATATCTAAATAGAATTCTTTTGATTTCTGAATGTCCATTACAGTTAGAAGTGAACAGATGTATTTAACTACCAAAATATCAATCTCCTTCTTTTTTAATACTTTGCATAACTTGGAAATAAACTAAAAATATATCTTAATATATTCTCAATTATTTTTATTCCATTAATATTTTATTCTATTTAGGAGTTTACAGTTTTAAGGTGTCATAAAACTATTCTTTTAATTACAATAAGCTATCATCTAATTACTAGATTTTGAAATACCTATTATTATATAGTATCTTAAATAGATTATTCTAAGAGTTATATTTCTAGGAGGCTTTTAAATGGATATGCTATATATTTGGCCATCAATTACTATACTAGTCGTTGTTTTGTTGTTAGTAAAGAATAAAAAATCGTTAAATAAAAATAAAATTATTGAAATTTGTCTTTTGTCTGTATTGCTGATAATGGTTGGTTTAGGATCTATATGGGCCTTTATGGGCCATGTATTCATGTCTGCTCAAATGGCAGCATACATTGGATGGCCTGCTGGAAATCCTTTTCAGCTGGAAGTGGCATTCACAAATCTAGCTTTTGGAATACTGGGTTTACTATGCTGGAAAATACGGGATAACTTTTGGACTGCAACTATTATAGGAATCACAGTTTTTTACTGGGGTGCCGCTTACATCCATGCCATGGAAATCATTAATAAGAGTAATTATGCGCCAGGAAATTCAGGAATTCCAGTATATGTTGATATATTAATACCTTTGATCTTAATTGTTCTTTTAATTGCTTATAAAAAGACGATGGACAAATCTGGAGAAATAGCATAATTTTCTAATTAATTAGCTGATTTAATTAATCTAATTAGTTACCTAATTAATTAAATTCATTTTTTTATTTTAATTTATAATAATTCTAAAAATATCTAAAAAATAGAATTCTATGAATTATTTTAATTTTTTAATTTAGGTTCTTAAAAATTTAAAATTAATTTAAATTATTTTGGGATAAAAACGTTTCTATGACCATTCCCAATCGTTTCATACCTTCTTCAATACTTTTTGGATTGGAATTAGAGAAATTTAATCGCAAAGTATTTTCACCACTGCCATCTGCATGGAATGCTTGGCCTGGTACAAAGGCCACATCTTCTTTTATTGCCATATCAAACAACTCTAAAGTAGATATTCCTTCCGGTAAGGTGACCCAAATAAACATTCCACCTTGGGGTTGGGTGTATTGAACATTTGAAGGAAAATACTTCTCTATCATACTTATCATAGTATTTCGCTGAACTTGGTAAAGATCTCTTATTTTCTGGATATGTTCATCAACTGGATTGTCTTTGAGGTATTGATAAACTATTCTTTGAGTAAAATAGTTTGAATGGAGATCAGAAGCCTGCTTTACAGTAATTAATTTATCCATAACTTCTCCATTGGCCACGATCCAGCCTAAACGCATTCCAGGAGATACAATTTTAGAGAATGAACCAAATAAAATCCCTTCAGGTAAATATGATTTCACAAGGGGAATATCTTCACCTATAAATCTTATTTCGCCGTAGGGATTGTCTTCTATAAAAACAGTCTCATTTTCTTTTAAAAGGCTGGCCAATTCTTTTCGCTTTTTATCAGAGTAAGTTATTCCGGTAGGGTTCTGGAAATTAGTAACTGAGTAAAATATTTTGGGATTTTTTTCAATTAAAATTTTTTCAAGTTCATCCAGGTCTGCACCATTATTTAGCAAAGGCACGGTCTTAAAAACTGGTTCATATAAACTAAAAGCCTGTATTGCTGCTAAGTAAGTAGGATTTTCCAGAACAACTACGTCATCTTTGTTTAAGAAGATTTTTCCAACCAGATCAAGACACTGTTGAGAACCATTGGTAATTAATATTTCATCAGCATCAACTTCCAGGCCATATTTCGAGTATCTCTGGGCGATATATTCCCGAAGTGGCCTGTAACCTTCAGTGGTACTGTATTGCAATGCATCTTTACCATCTTCAGATAAAACTTTATTTACTGAATGGGAAATAGGCTTTACAGGAAAACTCTCAGGACTTGGAAGGCCACCGGCAAAGGATATGATTTCTGGATTTTCGGTAACCTTTAAAATCTCCCGAACAAATGAACGTGGTGTTTTAAACATTCTATCAGCGAATTTATATGAATATTTGGCCTTTTTAGTCATTGAAATACCTATTATGGTTTTAGTAAAAATGAATTATTAATAAATGAATTAATTAAGTAATATTTTATATAATCAATTAGATTCTATTTTATTTAACTATTTTAGCATATGATATGAGGATTATATGAAAGTAAATACTTTTTTTAGATGTGAATTCATCTAGTACTTTCAAAAGTTGTTAAACAGATATGAAAAATGTGAAAATGAGAATCTGGGATATTTTAATTAATTAATAAGGAATACAAAAAAATTAAATAAAATGATTAAATTTTGTCTTTTTTACATATAACTTCTGTTGGACAGCTGTGAACATTGACCATTTTAACTGATGTTACGTCATTTATGATTTTCTGTTCTACGTCATGAGCAATTTCATGAGCTTTTTCTAGTTTTAGATCTTTATTCAATTCTATATGTAATTCTACTGATACATAAGGACCCATATTATTAATTTTTATATCATGGGTTCCTTTAACGCACTCTAAACCCAAAGCAGAAATTTTTACATCATTTATAACCTTAGAAGAGGATACTTTTCCCATAATAATATTAACATTATCTTTCCCAATATGGAATGCTGTATAAATGATTATTAAAGCTATGACCACACCTACTAAAGGATCTAAAATTGGATAACCCAACTGAGAACCTATAACTCCAATCAAAATAGCTATACCTGAAAATATATCCACCTTTTGATGATTACCATCGGCTATAAGAGCCGGACTGTTAATTTTATTCCCAGTTCTTATTAAATAGGTAGTCATAGTGTAATTAATAAATATTCCAATAAGTGCCATAACAGCAGCAATCTTGTCTGGAGGAGTTATAACTTCCCCTAATGCTATTTTAGTATAAACACCCGATATTATTTCATAGGCTACAACTACCAAAAAAACAACAATTATAAGACCAACCAGGGCTTCTGCTTTACCATGACCATAAGGATGATCTTCATCTGCCGGTCTCATCCCTATTTTAAAACCTACAAATGTTATAATTGAAGTTATCACATCAGATAATGTGTGAAAACCCTCTGCAACCAGCGCTGTACTTCCAGATAAAAGCCCCACGGCTATATTAAATATTGTAAGAAATATGTTTCCAAATATGGCCACATATGAAGCTTTTTTACCTATTTTTTTTCTTTCACTACCTTCCAAGAATTCTCACCACAATTTTTATTATTCTATAACAATTGGTTTTGATATTATTAAATTAATTGGTGTAACTTTTAAACAATTATTTTTGTTTTTATTAAATATGCATATCCATTGCTCGATGGGGATATTCAGATTATTTATTAAATTTATTAAACTTATTAAAATTTTCATATTAAATATTTATTTTTTCTAAACGGTCCATTGCAGATTCTATTTCAGAATAAGACACTGCATAAGACATTCTAACATGTTCTGATCCAGCTTTTCCAAATGCCTCTCCTGGAACAGTTACTACTTCATTTGCCAAGGCTTTGGATACGAATTCTTGAGAATCTTTAACATAGGGAAATGTGTAGAATGCTCCTTCTGGTAACTTGCATTCCCATCCCATTTCATTCAATCGACCCACCATTAAGTCTCTTCTTCTCTTAAACTCCCCAACCATTTCATCTACACAATTTTGGGGCCCTTCAATGGCAGCAAGTGCTGCTTTTTGAGATATGGAACTGGCGCAAGCGGTATTGTATTGGTGAATCTTAAGTAATTCTTCAAGGATATCCTCTCTGGCAGCCAAATAGGCCACTCTAAAACCGGTCATGGCATAAGTTTTGGATAAACCATTTATAACAATAGCATTATCTGTGAATTCACCAGGGCTGTGATGTTTTACCCCGTATGTTATTTTTTCATAGATCTCATCAGAGATAATAAAAATATCATTATCTTCGGCCAGTTTACTAATCTTTTTAATTTCTTTTCTTTTCATTACACTTCCAGTGGGATTGGAAGGTGAATTTAGGATTATAGCCTTTGTTTTGGAAGTTATTTTATTTTCAACATCTTCGGCGCTCATTCTAAAATCATTTTCCATTTTTAGAGGTATGGGAATGGGATTGCCCTCTGAAATTTTAATAACTGCATCATATGCTAAAAATCCAGGGTCAGGAATTAAAACATCGTCTCCTTTATTTATTAAGGCCTGGGCACACATGTATAATGCTTCGCTGGCCCCTACAGTAACTATTATGGATTCTGGATCTTTCTGGACATTATTCTCAATATTTAATTTTTTAGAAATGGCCTCTCTCAGTTCTAAGATTCCTTTATTAGCTGTGTAATGGGTGAATCCTTCATCTAGAGATTCAATCACGGCCTGACGTATATGGCGTGGGGTATCAAAATCAGGTTCACCTATACCTAAATTTATTGCATTTTCACTACAAACCTCAAACATCTTTCTTATTTGAGATAATTGGATTGATTTAACTCTATTTGCTGGATTAATCATTATATCAACTCTATTAGTTTATAAAATTCATTTTCATTTTTTATGTTGAATATTGAAATTTATTTTTTTCTATAGTTTATGGTATTCTTAAATATTAAAAATTTAATTAATTTTTATTTTCACTTAATTAATTTCAATTAATTTTTCAGTTAATTTTCAGCTATTAAATGAAGTAATTTAGAACTATTTTTTATTTAAACAAGGCCCACAGTTATAACATGGAGATTCTTCGCACCATGGTGTTTCTGCACCATCCATCATTTTTAAATATTCTTTCTTAAGGAAATCATCTTTTAAACCAATATCTATATTTTCCCAGGGTAGCTTAGCTTCCATATCTTTTCGTGATGTGAATTTATTCCATTCTTTCATTGGAATTTTTTTTATCAATGATTTTTCAATCATAGGCCCGATTTCAGAGCTTCCGTTTGACAAAACATGTTGAATTAAGCCTATTCTAGGACTTTCGATTTTTAAAGGAGTATTTTTGAGATTAGATTTTAAAAAATTGATTTTTGATTTCATTAATTTTAAATCATAGCCTTCCCATTGCAAAGGGGTGTGTGGTTTGGGTATAAGTGGATTTACACTGAAACGAATGGAATTTCTTTTCTTAGAAAGATTCAACAAACTTTTCATTAGTTCTGAAAGCTCTTGAATATCTTTTTGAGTTTCGGTAGGAGAACCAACTAAAAAGTACATTTTAACGTTTAAGCCAAAATTCAAAGCTTCTTTAACCACTTCAAATGTTTTTTCGTCACTAATAGGTTTATTTAAACTTTTTCTAACACAAAAAACTGATTCTGGAGCTAAAGTTATGGTTTTAAGGCCACTTTTCATCAGAGATTCTAGTGTATCTGATGAAACAGATTCTATTCTAAGTGAGGGTGTGGTAACTTTAAAACCCATTTCTAAAAGTCCAGAACATAATTCGTCGATTTTAGAATAATCAGAAACAGCAGCACCAATAAGTGCTATTTTATTGAGTCCAGTAGCATCTCTACCATCTTCAGCTATCTTAAAAAGTTTTTTAAGAGATGTTTCACGACGAGGACGGTATAAATATCCAGCCATACAAAAACGACAGCCTCTAGTACATCCTCTGGACACTCCTAATAAAAAAGATGATCCTAAAGCTGGTTTAAGATTTTTATCATCGGTTTCCGGTACAATCTGGTGAATAGGATGGCAGGCATGATCCATATCATTTACAATAACTCTTTTGGCAGGATAATCTGGTAAATAAACTCCTTCAATATCTAAAAATGATTCAATTTCTTTTTTCGGGTTTTTGAGTTCCAGATATTTATCCAGTAACTGGTCCATTACAGCTTCTGCTTCACCAATAATAAATAAATCCACAAAATCTGACATAGGCGCGGGATTTGATGTTGCACAGGGGCCGCCAGCAATAATTAAAGGATCATTATCGTCACGATATTTTTTTCGAGGTGATATGCCTCCTTTTTTTAGCATATCCAGTACATTAAAGTAGTCTTGTTCATATTGCAGGGAAAAACTAACTATATCGAAGCTTTTCAGAGGGGTTGAGGATTCTAAACTCCTGGAATGGGGATAAACTACTCTTTCACACCACGTATCCTCCCTTGAGTTTAAAAATTCGTAGATAATATGAAATCCCAGTGAAGAGATGGCGGTCCGATAAAGATTTGGATAACATGAAGCAAATCTAAGGCCAACTTTCATTGGATTTTTCAATATGACATTGTGCTCTTTTAGCATAATCTATAATTATATTTAACATATAATCAACATATCGAAATGTTAATCCATAATTTAGTTAATGAAACTAATAAAATATATTTACCCTTAAATTTACCATATATAATTTAATTAAAATGATATTCTATTAAATTAAATTTATAATTATAAGTTTAATACGATTGTATATTATAATGGATTTATTATTAATTAAATAACTTTAAAATTTTTGGAATATCTAAAATAGTTAATAGGTTTGAAAATGGACAAAAAATACAAAAAAGTTGCTGTGGGAGGCACTTTTGATAAATTTCACAAAGGACATCGGAGACTTCTAGAAGAAGCATTTAGAATAGGAGATGAAGTCATTATTGGGGTGACTTCAGACTATTTTGGGGGTAAAAAGGGAGATATAGATCCTTGCGACACAAGAATGTCTAATTTAAGAGATTTTTTATCTCAATATCCTCAGAAATTTAGTGTGGTTCGCTTAGATGATTCATATGGGCCTACTATTCACGAGAGTGAGTTTGATGCTATTGTAGTTAGTAAAGAAACTGAACCTGCGGCCCAGGAAATAAATAAAATTCGAAAAAAGAATAAAATTCCTTATTTAGATATCATTGTAATTGACATGGTGTCTGCTGATGATGGAGTGCCTATTTCATCTACCAGAATTAGAAAAGGGGAAATAGATAGAATGGGCCATATCTTGAATAAAATTCGGAATGCTTTCCGATGATTTTTTAAATTTTAAGCATATTTTAATTAAAAAATACTAAACCCACTTAATTTATAACATAAACAATTAAAATTCGTTCCTTTCAAAATAAACGTGATGATCTTTATGAAATTTAAAAAAGATAATTATATTCCTATTATCATAATTTTTATTATATTTTTCACAGGCTTTTTTTTAAGACTTGAATCTGTGGACCTTCCGGGGGTAAATGAAACTGAAAAAAGTCATTATATGGATAGCAATGGTCTTCCATACATGTATGAACTGGATTCGTACTATAACTTGCGCTTAACCCAGAATTTTATAAAAAATGGCCATATGGGAGATACTATAAAAAATAATGAAAGCTGGGATTCTTTTTCTTATTTTCCTCCTGGAAGACCTGCTGAATATCCTCCACTAATAGTCTGGTTGGCAGCGTTCTCTTATTTTGCGGTAAATTTATTTACCAGCATGCCTCTTAAGGATATTTCTTTTTGGATTCCTTTAATTATAGGTCCCTTAGCAGGTATTGTAGGATATGTTTTTGTCCGTAGATATGCAGGGGAATATGCCGGGTTTGTTACAGGAATTCTTGTTGTTACAGCCCCCATATATCTAATGAGGACATTACCAGGATACTTTGATACAGATATGTTCAATATTATACTTCCATTTTTGACCATACTATTTTTTTCAGTAGCAATTGAAACAGGAAATAAAACTAGAAGAATATTATTTGTTGGGTTATCTGCCATTTTCATGTTTTTATTTTCTCTAGCCTGGACTGGATGGTCTTATTTATTTTATATAATCCTTGCCACAAGCATAGTTTATATAATACTTTGTAAAATTAAAAAAATTAAAATTAAAACATTTGTGGAAGTATTTGCGATATTTTTTGTCGTTTCGACTGTTTTAATTGTTTTATATTCGGGTATAAATGGAATTATTGCCCTAATTCAATATCCACTTAATTTTCTGCCTTTTATTACCGGAACAGAAATTATGGGTGAATGGCCCAATATTTATGAATCTGTTGGTGAACTTCATAAGCCTAGTTTAGAGGAATTTGTATCTGGTGTGGGTATAATTAACCTGGGCCTGGGAATTTTTGGAATTTTTGCGATATTCAGTTTAATGTTACGCAACAATATGCGAAGCAAATATCTGCCTAAATTGAGCTGGTTTGGTTTTATTTTAATTTTTACATGGATATCAATAGCTTTAATTGCTTATTCATCTAGTATACGATTTGGAATGTTACTTATACCTCCTTTGGCAATTTTTTCAGGTTTATTGATTGGAATCGCAGTTCAATATATGAAAAATTCTCCGATTAGTATCTCTAATAATTATTTAAGAACTTTTTTATCAATTTCACTAATTTTAATAATATGTATTCCACCCATAGTGACTGCTGAAAAAAATTTATTGAGTAGAGTTTCAGTTGCTGATGATGATATGGCTAGTGCTGCTTTGTGGATTAATTCTAACACTTCTAATGATACTGTTATAATTACAAACTGGGGATACGGCCATTTTTTAAGCCAATATGCCAACCGGCCAGTTATATTTGACGGAGGATCTCAAAATACGCCCCGTGCATACTGGGTATTCAGGGCATTTACTACAAATAATGAAACATTATCAGCGGGTATAATGCGTATGCTTTCATCCAGTGGTTATGATTCGTATTTGTCCCTTCAAAATCACACTAAAAATACTTCTTTAACTGTAAAAATTATGAATAA
Source organism: Methanobacteriaceae archaeon (assembly GCA_030656015.1). Taxonomy (NCBI): domain Archaea; kingdom Methanobacteriati; phylum Methanobacteriota; class Methanobacteria; order Methanobacteriales; family Methanobacteriaceae; species Methanobacteriaceae archaeon. The sequence continues at coordinate 497,464 of JAUSNX010000001.1, read as the reverse complement.
CATACTAGGAGTTTCAAAGGAGCAAGCTCGATATATTTTAATTTATGATTATAAAATTAACCATTATTTAGCAGAAAAAATATTAAATGATACTCATCCTTCAAATCCTCGCCCTTTTGTTATTTTCACTGATGATGATATGATCTATGGGGGATGGTGGACATTTGTATTTGGGAATTGGAATTTCAATACTGGCAAAAAAGATAATTATACTTATTCTAGAGGTTATAGTAATAATACTACTTCAGTTAAAAAATACGACAATGGTGCTGTATTAGATCTTGAAAATAAAAAAGCATATGTTAATGGGAGTTTGCCATACGCGTTTAGCATTGTAGATAAAAATAATATTAGCACTTTTAATTTAAATAATAAAAGTGATTTTTACATGATTTTTTTAATTGATGAAAAAATGGCGCTGATTATTGATAAAAAATATCAAAATTCGATGTTCACTAAATTACTTCTTAAACAGCCTACTACTCATTTTAAACCCATCTATAGACATAATTCTAGTGTGGTATGGAAAATAAATTAATTAAATATAAATTTTATAGTAAACTACTAATTAAATTATTACTAATTAATTTCTGAATAAATATATTAAATTACTTAATCCTTTTTCAAGTGTGTTAAAAATTAATCTAAAGAAGCAGCATCCATTTTATTTTAATATGGATTTTTTAAGGATACATTTTGCGATTTAAATGCATAAATTTTGTCTTAACTAAAATAAAAATCTATTTTTAAAAAAATATTTTAATTATAATTTATTAATTGTTGGGTCTCTAGCTAATCAATTACGATTCTTATGCCATCTGCTATAGTCTGGGAATATCAAAAACATAAACAACAACTACTAATTAATAAGAATAGCTTTGAACTAATCATTTCGTGTTGCTTAGTTTTTTCATCAATTAACATTTAAACTCCAATAAACTAATCTTATTATCCGTTGGTTGTCGTGTTCACGCCGGATCTGACTTCGTTTACATCTTTTCCGGCGTCTAAACCAGAAGTTTCTGAAAAGTAAGCTCTGTATATGACTAGTGCTGCGATTGCGATTACGATTACTCCACCGAATAATAATATGTATTCTGCGGCACCTTGTCCTGCTTCATCTTTTAAAAAAGACATAGAAATCCTCCTAAAAATGTTATTAATTTAAAATAAAAAAAAATATTGGAAGTTATAATTTGTTAATTGTTGAATCTCTAGCGTTATCAACCACGCTACTTATATTGCCGGCAATGGATGAAGAAATATCAAAAACATAGCCACCAACTATTAGTACAATAACTAGTATTGCTCCAATGAGTAAAATCATTTCTGCACTGATTTGCGCTTTTTCATCAATTAACATTTAAACTCCAATAAACTAATCTTATTATCCGTTGGTTGTTGTGTTCACGCCGGATCTGACTTCGTTTACATCTGTTGCAGCGTCTAGACCGGATGTTTCTCCGAAGTAAGCTCTGTATATTACTAGTGCTGCGATTGCGATTACGATTACTCCACCGAATAATAATATGTATTCTGCGGCACCTTGTCCTGCTTCATCTTTTAAAAAATTCATATGGTACACCTCCAGTTATATATTATAATATCTTATCAAATCTGGTATATAAATATTTAGATATTCAGATTTTTTAAGACCTAAATCTATAATTATTATGTCCTCACTTATACTTTACCTTTTTTTAAAATGTTGTGCAGATTATCACAAAGTATTATCATAATGAATCATAAAATATAATATCATGCCTAAAAAATATGAAGTTCAAAAACTAATTCTTCAGGCATTAAAAAATGGGGATCTTTCAAGAATAGACCTTTTAAATAGCATTAGAAAAGAATCGGGATTATCCATATCTGACAAAACCCTTAATGAATCTTTAATTTATTTATTAAGACAAAATAAAGTGGGTGTGGTTGGTTATGATCTTAAAATTTATGATGGTTTGAATAGGGTTCAATCTATGAAAGCAGATGGTATTATTTTTACCCGTTTTAAAAACGATTCTTTTGAAATCGGTATTTTAATTAGTAAATTAGAGTCTGAAGACATTGAAAATGTGAGAAATGCAATACATAGATTAAAAATCATATTTAAGAATAAAATAAGTTATTTAGAAGATATTAATCTTGATGGGGATTCTGATGCTACATTTAATAAAATTATGCACTATATAAACATTCAAGATGATAATCAGAAAAGAGTTATGACTCAAAAATTTGCACTTGCTTTAAGTGATGAAAAAGATTCTACTGAGACTTTAAGACAATTAATCGCTATTTTCGGAATTAAATAGTTAGATATGCTTCTTAATATAACCTAAGTTTCTTAGAATAGTTGGTAATGTTGTCCATATTTCAAAATCTCATTTATCAAAAAAATATGAATATATTTGAAAAATGAAGTTTCATTACTTTATATTGGTACTATAATTGATAAAATACTGTATCTATAACAGTATAGTTTATTATTTAGAATAATTATATTTATTATATTAATTAATTCAATATATAAAAAGTTAATAAATAGCTTAATTAATTCGCATTTAAATGTTGAGATGACTATTAATTAAGTTGAGAGTTTGACTGAAGTAAACTAATTTAATTTATAATTATTATATTAACTTAACAACAGGGATAATATGAAATTAGGAGGCATCAGATGATTTATTTGCTGATAACTTTGGCAGGAGTGGTTTTTTTATTTTTGGGACTCATTGGGATGTATTTCGGTTTCCAGACACCACCAAACATTCTTTCGTTTTTAGCAGGTCTTATTAGTTTTGTTTTAGGTTTAATGGCAGTTATACTCTTCGCAGGCAAAATTGACTTGAGTTCTTTAAAAAGATCAGTCCCAGTGGCTGATGAAACATCTGAAGTTAAAAGTACTATGACTAAGAGAAGTTTTGAAAATGTTAGGCCTGATAAAAAACCAGTTAAACCTGCAAAGATTGCACCTAAAATAACCCCTAAAAAAGCAGTAGCTGCTACTGAAACTTCAAAGCCAAAAGTTTCTAAATCCCCTGAAGATACTAATGTTAAAAAAACAAAAGTAGATCATCCTATAAAACCTGCAAGAAAACCAAGAAAGTTTTTAAAATTGCCTAAAAAAGGAAAAAAGGATTCTAATAAGTTAAAAGAAACTAGTAAAGAAACTAGTTCAGAGGCTATTTCTAAAATTCCATCAACTGAACCAAGGGGAAATCCTATGAATAGGCCACCAAAGGCACCAATGAAACCATCTAAAAAGTCAAATGGCACTAAATCTAAGGATAATATGGTTCAACCTTCGGAATCTAATTTGACAAAAACAATTAAACCCTCAAAGCAAAAGCCTGTTAAACCAAAATCTAAACATGTAACGCCAGCAAAACCATTTGTAACGGCTGACAAAGATGATAAACATTATGTTAAGGACCGTTTAAATAAGCTGAAGCAGGAATATATTGAGAATGTAGATGATGTAGAAGATCTTATAGAAGAGAGATTAGATTCATTTAGGGGTGCAATTAATCAAATAAGATCAGAATCAAAGGAACCCAGTATAATCTGGTCTTTTGATGCTTCAGATGTTCAGGAAGCAATGAAGGATACTATATTACAAGCAGATACTAAAGTAATTATGATGTATCCTTGGATAAGAAATATAGATGTGGGTATTCTTAAAAAATTCATGGATACTAAAAGTAGAATGATTATTCAAGAGGCAGGACTTGATGATGATGCTTCTGTAGAACTGATTAAAGTGCTTTTAGATAATAATGTTCAAATTAGAACAATGCCTCATATACACACCGTAGCGGTTGTTTCAGATGATAAACATGGTTTAATTATTTCCACGGATCCTATATATGACAGTTTTGAAGTTGGAGTTATTTACAAAGACGAGAAATCTATTCTTGAGATTGAGAAGTTGTTTGAAGAAGCCTGGAGTTTATCCAAAGATATCGTGCTGGGGAATTAATAATGGATCTAAGATGGATGGGGCATTCTGCATTCGAGTTAATCACTGAAGAAAATTTAAAAATTTTAATAGATCCTTTTATTAGCAATAATCCTTCTTGTAGTGTACCTGTGGAAGAGATAGAAGCGGACTTAATTTGCATTACTCATGGCCATGCAGATCACTTTGGAGATGCTCTGGAAATTGCGAATCGTACTGGTGCTTTAGTAATTGCCAATCATGAAATATCTATTTTCTTTTCCAGACAAGGCTTTGAAACTCAGGGCATGAACATTGGTGGTTCTTCTCATTTCCATAATATTAAAATTACCATGGTTGATGCCATACATTCGGCAGATATTGATTTTATGGAAGAAATTACGCCAGGGGGAAAGGCTTGTGGATTTATTTTTGAGCTGGAAAATGGCCGTAAAATCTATCATGCAGGTGATACTTCTTTATTCGGTGATTTAAAATTGGTTGTAGGTGATTTTTACAAACCAGATGTGGCTTTAATCCCGATTGGGGATCGATATACTATGGGCCTAAAAGATGCTTCAACTGCGGTGAAATGGATTTCTCCTAAAATAGTTATTCCCATGCACTACAACACATTTCCGGTAATAGAACAAGATCCTGAAGACTTTATGGATTTAGTTAAAAATAAAATTCCTAATGTCGAGGTAATTATTCTAAATCCCGGTGATATCTACACCGAATGATAAAATTTAATCCATATTAATAGTTATTAATGCCTAAAACTAATCAATTTAATAATTATATTATTTAATTAACTATAATAAAGATTATTTAAAATATTAAATATTATCTAATATCTTAATAATGATTTAAAAGAGTGATAAAATGGTGAATTTTTTTACGAAATTTTTTTCTAAGCTATTCAGAAGGAATCAAAAGCTTAAAATAGGTCTTTACGGCCATCCAAATTCTGGAAAAACAACTTTGGCCAATACCATGTCTGAAGATTGGTTGGGCAAGCCATTAGGTTTGATATCTAACATTCCTCACGAAACCCGAACTGTTTACAAACAGGAAAAGGTTTCTATAAAGCAGGATGGCTATGAACTGGACTTTGATATTATTGATACTCCTGGAATCGCCACCAAAGTAGATTACAAGAATTTCCTTGAATTTGGTCTTAACGAGGTTGAAGCAAAAGAAAGGGCAAAAGAAGCTACAAAAGGCATAATCGAGGCTATTAAATGGCTTGATGATGTCACTGGAGTTTTACTGGTTATGGATGCTACTAAGGATCCTCTGACTCAGGCTAATATCACTATTATTGGAAATTTAGAGGCTAGAAAGATACCATTTGTAATAGTTGCCAATAAAACAGATCTTCCTGAATCATCGCCAGATAGAATAATTTCAGTATTCCCACAGCATACTGTAGTTCCTATTTCAGCATTGCAGGGAGAGAATACTGGTGAGTTATATATGGCAATGATAAGAAAATTTAAATGATTATTTCGATTATAAACGGCTAATTGAATTTCAATAAAGAATTAGTGGGGTTTTAAAATGGAAGGATTAAAAATGGAATTTTTATCATCTGATGCTCTGGAGGGAAGCACCAGTATGGAAAAAATTTCCATGATAATAAATAGGGTTAAATCTGGAGAGATATTAGTTATAGAAGGAGGACTTACTCCTTCTGAAGAAGCAGAACTTATTGAAACTACAATGAGAGAGATTGACATTGAAAATTTTGTTGGAATTGATATTCACACCTTAGAAAGGAACGAAAAATCCTTTTTTGGTTTTTCAAAGAAGAAAACCATAGGTCTGACTATAATTGGCCCAGCAAATGTAATGAGATCTGTCAAGAAAAAATCTAATTTCCTTTCCATGATAGCAGAACTTGGTGATTCTGGTGCATCAGTGCATTAAGTGTGGAGCTATAGTAAAATCATCTGAAGAAATTCTAAAGGGTTGCCCTAAATGTGGTAGTACTTATTTCAAGTTCAAAAGCGAGGGTAAAGAAAAAGAAGTAGAAAAACCAGAGGCAGTAAAAGGTGAATCCATTGAAACCATAATGGTTAAACAGCATGGTATTTATGAAGTAAACTTAACTCCGCTTTTAGAAGATGATTCCATTATAGTTTCTGATGAAGAAGGAAAATATGTTATAGATCTTAATTTCCTATTAAAAAAGAAAATAAAGGAACAGAAAACAAAAGAGATGTAAAAAGAGATATAAATCTTTTATTTTTATATTTATTTCTATACTTCTGAATTCTTTTTGATATGTGATACTAATTTTCTGCTACTTATTTTTAATTTAGGTTTTTGAATAGATACGAATATTTTTAAAATAATCAAATATTCTATCCCCTATTACCTTTATTATTTACAATATCACATTTTCCAGAGGGTAAAACTCTTACAATATCATCTAAGGTCATAATTTTATCTTTATCTATTCTTTTTAAGATTTCCCGGGATATGGCTTCTTTTTTGGTGTAACCTGGTTTTATGACTACATAATTATCCGTATGTTTTTTCAGAGATTCTACTGGCCCGGCCATTATTCTGGGGCCTAAGTAGTCAACAATACCTACAGCAATGCTTACTGTAGCACCTCTAACATAATTTCGACTGCCTCTAATTATAAATGCACCTTTAGATACGAATTCTCCGGATTGGGGAGTTTTTGAAACTTGGTCGGGATGCACCCAATAAACATCATATGAACTAAATCCTTTGGACCAGGCACTGGAAAATGATGCAGCAAAAATAGCCGCTTCTTGAATAGTACTTTCAGGTATTTTAGATGATTCATCACTTGAAATATTAGTAATTTCTGATGTATCGGCCTCAGATTCTTCGGGCTTAATGCCTTCATTCTTTATGATTACGGATGGAGCCCCATGAATATCGGTGTGCATATAGATGTCATTGTTTTCCATATGCTTTTTTACAGCTATTTCATTAGTATTAGCATCTCTGCCACCAATAACTAAAAATCCATCAGAAGATAGGAACCATCTTAACTTTTCAAACCACTTTAGATCCTTTTTGACTCGTTTTTGAGGAACCAAAACTCTTTCCAAAGCTATTTCTTTTTTCTGTTCTACTCTATCTAATTCTTTTTTAGTTCTTTCAATAGCAATTAAAACCCCTTTTATTTTTCGTTTCGCTTTTTTTCCTTTTTCATAATAAACTTCAGCATTATCTGGGATCGGGTTTTTACTATCAATTAATATTCTTTCATCTTCAATATTTAAAAGAAGATTTCCCAGTTTATCAAGAGATTCAACCATCTTAACTTCTTCTAAACCCTTTTTGCGTGCGGATTTAAAAGTTTTTGAAATTTCCATCCAGGAATATTTCTCCCGAGCTTTATGAATAACATTTAAAATTTCTTCTATCTCAGAGTAGTGAGCATAAAGCAGATCTCCTTTTTTGGTAGAGTCAATAATGGTTTGTTTAAAATTTTCTAAGGTATCTTCTTGAATTTTTAATCTTTTAGCGTATTTATTAACTTCCTTTCCCCAAATACTTTCTTGAACTCCTTTTATGTCTGAGCGTACTTTTTCACTGAAATATTCATCTGCAGCTTCATTATAAGTTTCAAAGTGCTGTTTATTTTTATCCTTGTAAATTTCCAATTCCAGAGGTAAAACGTCTTCCTTTCCATTGCTAACAATATTTGGAGAAAATTTATTTTCTAGCAATGGTTGGAAGACATCTTCAATAATATCAAAGAGTTTTTGAAGTTCTTCGGGTGAAATATCCGAGGTTAGGGTATTTTTATCCATTCCTGATCTCAGCACAATTTCCTGTGCATAAATACCACCTAAACCACTTCTGGCCAGTGTCCTTACTAGGTCGCTGTCTGATTTTAAGAAGATCTCTTCCAGTTCTTGCCTTTCAAATTTGAGGGGGTTTATTCCCCTGCTGGGAGGATATTCGTACTCTTCTTTAGATCCTATTTTCCTTTCACTCCACATTTTCCTTTTAAGAGGTAAAATAATCTGCCGGTCTTGATTTAATAAAATAATGTTACCCTTATCAAATAATTCAATTACCAGTGTGTAATCCTCTTCTTTGGAGACTAATATTTCAACTACTCGATCAAAACGGTATTGGCGGATTTCTCTAACTGTTGCACCTTTTAAATATTTTCTAAGAAGCATAGGAAAAGATGGTGGTAACTTGGGGTTTTCAAGCGGATACTGTGACTTATGCATACGCACTCCAGCTTGGAAAACGACATCTACTCGCCCATGTCCAGTCACATGAAATCTAACAACAACCGTATCTTTAGTAGGTTGATAAGCTTTATCAACTCGTGAATCTTTTAATAAATCGTTTAATTCATGACAAATAGCGAATATGTCTACGTTGGACATGTTTTTCATAAAAACACCTTTAATTTTAATAGCAAATATATGGTAGTAAATTGTAATTTAATTATAATGACTTTTTTAGAGATTAGAATAATTTTTTTTTTTTTTGAAAATATTAATTTATAAATCCTCATTAATTATTATGGATGAATATTGATGGAATCATTTATGATAGAATCTGACAATTCAATCAGAAAAATATTTAACTTTTTAGATTTATTAATCCAATTAAGGATAGATAATTTATATAGTATTATAATCAATATGGCTCATATTGAATTTGTTTAATCGTTTGTTTTACTACCTTATAAATCGTAGATTTTTTAAGGGAGTATTTAACTAATAGATTATTAAACTTTTAAATTCTAGCTGTTTATATGCTATTGTTTAAGAGTATTAAAAGAATTTACTGGGGAAATAATCTTTTATTTCCTGAAATTATACTAAAAAAATTATAACTAAATTATGAAATCAGTTTTATTTAATTCTTGGAGGGCATTATTATGGATGTTGATGTTAAAATAGCAAGTATTCATACAGTTGCGGCTGTTGTTGCGGCTTATATTTCATTTATAGTTTCTAATGGTTCAATTGCAGTTTTAGGCAACAATCAAACTTTAGGAGCTCTTTTCGGCCTTGTAGTTTTAATTATTGTCGGAAAATTATGCGAAAAATTGTTGGGTAAAGAAGAAGTTGGGGGATTTAAAGGTTGGTTATGGAGTGGAATAGTTCCTTTCATCTTTATTTGGTTCGTAGCATGGACCATGCTTATTAATCTCTGATTTAATATTCTATATTAAATAATTAATTTTTTATTTTATTTATTTTATTTTCAATTTTTTTATAATTATTTTTAAAATATTAAATTGTGTTAAAATAGTTTTTTTAAAATATTGGGCTGATTTTTAAAATAAAAAAATAAATATTGTGTTTGGATTTTTTGTTAACTAAGGCGCTCCGTAAAATATCCATACAAAAACAAAAAATAGGGCAGATAGTAGTACCAAAGGTGCAATTATCCTGCTTACAGCCACAATAGAACTGATGGTTGAAACAAGTTCTGTAGAATTCGTAGGGCCCCAAATATTTAAATTCTTTATCCTTGCAGATTTACAGCCTACTGAAACTGGTTCTAAATCATCTAATGACTCCTTTGTGCATTGTATAATACATTCAAGGATTTCTTCTTTTTTCTTGGAACCAACAGGGTTGTGACCTCCGGCAAGTGTGTTTACTGAGTGAGTATCTGTGGTCATGACTTCTACTGAGTCGATTCCCAATTTTTTCACAGCTTCAATGATGGTTTTCCGGTATCCAATCACCATATTATTAGAATCTAACAAAATATAAGCCGTATTTTGATTTTCTACATTTACTACTAGAACCTTTATTCCACTCTGTCCAATACCATCTGCTTTAGAAAAATTATCCATAGGGTCATAAGAGCACCCTACTTTGATGCTGTCTCCTTTTGATTCACATTCTATTTTCTCTATAGCATCCATTAAATCGAAAACTTCTTTATTTCCTGGCAGAACTCGACCTGCTTCCCCTTTAAATGAATTATGACAATCAACTAGAATAGTATTTTCAGAATTACATCTGGTTTTTGCCAGGTTCATTAAAGATAAACCAACTCCAAAATCAATATCATCAAATCCCTTTGGTGCAAAAGTAGCTAATAACAGCAGATCATTTCCAAAAAATTGGGCACCAATTTTTGCATTATTTTCTGAGACTCTAATGAATTTACTGGCGTTTTCAGAATAAGAAATATCCTTCAAGGCATCTTTAATAGTTTTTTCCACTTTTTCTATTTCCTTAGCTGAAACAGGGTTAAAATCGTGGGTTGATGGCCCATGGGTTACCATGGTAAAATTATCAAAGCTCTCGGCAAGAGTGGTGGGCATATTACCTCCACCAATACTTCCTATTGGCCCTGGATGAACACAAGGGCTTAAAAATAGTGCTTTAATTCCTTTTGAAGTTTTAAAACTAACTATTCCCACCACAGTTTCTATAGGCTCACCTATATCTTCAAAAACTCCTTCTAAAGCCGAAGAACCTTCAGTAATATGGGATATAAACAAACTCAAAAGCTCTAATGCACCTACTCCCAAATTTTTTCTCATTGGGGATTCAACTACTAGTACAAAAGAATAAATGGCAATAACCAGAATGATAATTGCTATCAAACTTTTTAAAATAAGTCCCAAAACGCTAAAATATCCAATATTATCAAGACGAGTAGTTAAAAATACAACTACAATAAGCATACTAATAATTAGGAGCGGTTGGATAGCGGAAATTGCCACAGAGTTTTTAAAATTAATATTTGAAGTTCCCCATATAACTAGAGTTCGCACTGCAAAAACCATGGCACAACCGAATACTATAGCATTTAAAATGTAATTTGATTCGAAAAAGCTGGATAAACCACATCCAATTAAGTAAATAATCAAAATAATGGCCATAGAAAAGAGAGCTAGAAACATGGACTGTTTCATTTTCATTTTACGGCCTTTAAGGGAGTTAACCCACGGTTGAGTAATGGCTCCACTCATTATGGAACTTAAGCCGAATATTAAAACTCCTGCAGTTCCACCATATAATATATCTGTGCTGAAGCTTCCAGGGGTGGGATCAATAAAAAAACTAATAGAACCAACGATAAAACTTAGAAATACCATTGTAAATAGTGAAATTTTTGTTTGGGGCAGTGTCATGATGAATTTAGAGAGACCCATCACATTGTTTGTACTGGACATTTATTTAACCTCTTATTAAAACTAAAATTATAATAAAATCGTTATTATCAATAATTTTTTCTTTATTTAATTAGTAAATCTTATAATTATTATTATTATTATTTCTGAAACGTATATTAATTGAAATTATAAGTATATTTATTGATTTTCTTAATTAATATTTAAGATATTAAAAATTAATTGTTTAGTTAATTAAATTTTTTTATATAACTATTATTATTCTATACTTATTAAGATATACTTAATTAATTCTTATATTTGATTTATTTCAAATTTAAGTGGGAAATTAACTTTATTCAGCTAATTAATATTAATTGATGGAATTAAGCTAATTTAAATTAGTATATTTTTATTGTATTATTCAAGATAAATTTATTATAATAAATATTATAATAAGTAGTTAAAGCTATTATTATATCTTTTAATGATTAAAGATAGATTATACTTATCAACTTTAAATATTGTCAATTTTAACTTAATACCTTGGAGACTTATAAAATGGAAACTATACTTGATACTCCTTTATCTAAAGAAATAATAGATGATTTAAAAGCAGGTGATGTTGTTTATTTATCGGGAACTATTTTTACTGCCCGGGATAGAGCACATAATCGCATAATTCAAGTGGGTGCTCCTTATGATTTAGAGGGCTCTGTGATATTTCATGCAGGACCTATAATAAAAATGAATGATACCCTCGAAAAATCAGATAATGATTTAGATATGCCTAATGCTAAAATGATCGCGGTTGGCCCTACTACCAGTACCAGGATGAATCCTTTCCAATCTGAGGTTATTGATATGGGTGTAAAGGCCATAGTTGGAAAAGGTGGTATGGATGAAAATACTTCTAAGGCATTAATTCGAAATAAAGCGGTTTATTTAGCAGCAGTAGGTGGATGTGCTGCTCTTTATGTTAATGCCATAAAAAAAATAAAAAATGTTTTTTGGCTAGATCTGGGAGTTCCAGAGGCGATATGGGAACTAGAAGTGGAAAAATTTGGCCCGTTGGTAGTTGCTATGGATTCTAAAGGTACTAATTTATATGAAGAAATTAGAAAAAACATCTCTAATTCAAGAGAAAATATCCAAAATAAATGATTCAATAAGTCTTAAAGGATTCATTGACACGCATATCCATACTTCTCCAGATATTAAACCCCGCATACTAAATGACCTGGAGGTGGCCTATCAAGCAAAAGCGGAAGGTATGGATGCAATAGTTATAAAGTGCCATGTTGAATCAACTTCCGGAAGGGCCTTAATTGCCGAAAATTCAATTAATATCGATGTTTTCGGAGGGATATGTCTTAATAAAAGTTTAGGTGGCTTCAATCCGGACGCGGTTGATGTGGCTGCTCATATGGGTGGTAAATTCGTATGGTTTCCAACTATATCATTAATGGAAATGGTAAATGATTTAAAATATAATAATAATAATAATAATAATAATAATAATAATATTTCTTCTCCTTCAGAAAAATCTAATTTTAAAATTTTTAATCCAGATTGCAATGAATCAATAGAATCTATTTTAAATATAATTGCTCAAAACGATATGGTGCTGGGCACGGGCCATTTAAACCCCTTAGAAATACTTGAACTTATTGATGGTGCTAAATCATGTGGTGTGAAACGCATATTGATTAATCATCCGTTAACTGGGGTAGTTGGGGCTACTATGGAAGAACAAAAAGAAATGGCAAAATATGCTTTTTTAGAACATTGCTTTGTAGCATGTATGCCCTTGCATGATAATTTGAATCCAGATATTATTGCTGAGACAATTGATTATATAGGACCCAAAAAATGTATCCTGGCCACGGACTTTGGCCAAAAACATAACTTAACACCGACTATTGGATTTAAATTTTTTATTAAGTCTATGATGGATAGGGGGATTAGTGAAAAACATATAAATATTATGTGTTCCTTAAATCCTAGAGATTTAATATATTAATTAATATTATTTTAATCATATTATTAAGATAGATTATATAAATGATTATTAATCCAATAATTAAATTTATATAGGTTTTAAACATTTATTTAATTAAATTAAATTGTGTCTTGTATTTGTGGTAAGTGAAATCAATAAAATTTTATTAAAATATTTACTTCATACAATGTTTACAAAAAAATCTATTATCAACCTACTATCAAAATTTATATAAGTTTAATAGATGAATGATTAATAAATTAAATAAATTAAAATTAGGATTTAATTATTATTAATTGAATTAAGTTCAAACTATTTAATTCATTAATGTTTTTAAAAAATAGTAAATATAAATAAAAAATTATTTCAAGTGGTTATTATGACTGATGATAAAGCTGCTCAAAAGGCGGAAAAAGAATTAAAAAAGAGAATAAGGCAGTTTAAGAAATTGTTAAAATCTGAGGAAGAAAAAACAAAATTCTATGATGAGATTTGTGGCTCTGAAGTATTAGTTAGAATGGAGTTGTTTTTACCTTCTGCCAATCCAGACAAGTTTGTAGATGGAGTATTCATTTATATGGATGATTCTGGCAAAATTGTGGATGCTGAATACTACTTCAAAGAAGGAGATGAAGGTGCCATAACTCGTTTAACTGATAAAGATTTGAAAGTTGTAGGGGATCTATTCCAGGATGAATTTTCACTGGAAATAGAATAATTCTATAATTTTTATTTATTTTATTATAAATTAATTATTAGTAATCTAATGATTAAATCGTTACTTAACTTCCTTTTTTCCTAAGGGATTTATTTTTATAAATCTGCTAATGAATAATAAATCTGTGCCTTACAAAGTTTAATTTTTAGATTATTAAGTTATTTTTTTCATTTTTAAAGATTTATCTTATTTTAATTAATATTTTGATTCAAAACTCAGAAAGAAATTTTTTTTATAAGTAAATATTTTTTTAATTAATATTTAAATTAATTATAGAATTGTAAATAAATGGTAATGGATTGCGGTTTAAATTGGGCATAATTATTTAATAGTTATTATGTAATGTTACCTTGTAGATTAGATAGAACTTTGAATAAATTTTTTAATATAATTATATGGCTTTAAAATTGAAATAAAGTAATTATAAAGAAATAATCAATATAAAAATATAAAGAATTAAAACAGGATTTTAATATTAAAACTTTGATACAACTTTAAATAATAATGTTTTAGTTTATTATGTGAATAATCAAATTTGCCACAATTATATATTCTAGAAAAACCAAATATTTTAGCATAATTAATAAAGAGGAATCAGAATTTAGCTTTTTCTCTTAATCATCGTTTTTAATAATTTCAAATAACTTGGAGGATACAAAAAATGCGTAGTTTTGAAAAACTAACTTCCTTAAAAGATTATATCCCTCTTAAAAGGAAGGAGGCTGACGAAAAAAATGTGGGATTGCTTGTCGATGGCCCAAACATGTTAAGAAAAGAATTCAGCCTTAATTTAGATTTAGTAAGGGGAATAATGGCCGAATATGGGAATATGAGGGTGGGTAAGGTTCTTTTAAATCAATATGCTTCTGATAAACTGATAGAAGCAATTGTAAATCAAGGATTTACTCCTATTGTTGTGGCCGGAGATACTGATGTTTATATGGCTGTAGAAGCTATGGAATTAATTTATAACCCTAATATTGATGTTATTGCACTTATGACTCGTGATGCTGATTTTTTACCAATAATTAATAAGGCCAAAGAAAATGGAAAAGATACTATTGTTATAGGGGCAGAACCTGGATTTAGTGCGGCACTTCAAAATTCAGCTGATGATGCTATCATATTAAAAGCTGAAAATGGAAAAGACAAAAATAGTCGCCACAATGAACCAAAAGAGACTATTTAAAGACAATTCTAATCATAATTAATCTTTAAATAAATATCCGTTAATCCATAATGATTTAGAATAATAGAGATGAATTATCTTTATTTGTTGTTTTTGTAGATATTAACCTTAAATTATATTTTTATTTAATTGATTTTTCCATGATTTTTTTATTTATTAATTAAAGATTAATGTAATATCAAATCGTGTTTCTTAAAAATAATTCTCTATAATAATAATAATAATAATAATAATAATAATAATCAATATTTAACCAAAGATTAATAATTTATAATCCAATGAGGTTTCATTTATGATTGTTGAGACTAATATTCATGAAGTTAAAAAGAGAGAGAATTCTCTACTAATAATTAAAAAAATTATACAATCTGATGGTCGAAACCAGATATATGATCTAACTGGACTTTCCGGAGGATTTTTACTTAATGATGAAGATCTAAAACTTTTAGAAACTTATGTGGGACCTGCAATATTTGAAGATCAACTGCTTCAAATGGGGAAAAAACATCTCGGTGGAGAAAAGATTTTAGGTCTTAATAGAACAAGTTCTGGTATATTGGCCACAATATTAGCTCTTGTAAGACCTGAAAGTTATGTAGTTCATTATTTACCAAAATTACCATCTCATCCATCAATTCCTCGTAGTTGTGAACTGGTAGGTGCTAATTACATTGAATTTGACAATTTAGAAAACTTTTTCATACCCGATGACACTTCTTTAATTGTTATAACTGGATCAACCATGGATCATCAGATTATTGACGTAGAAGAATTTAAGGAGATAATCAATAAGGCTAAATCTCATTCAAAGTCTTCAGATGGTGGAGTCCCAGTACTGGTTGATGATGCTTCTGGAGCTAGATTAAGAACTGTAATTTTTAATCAGCCCACTGCCATTGAATTAGGTGCAGATCTGGTAGTTACCAGTACAGACAAGCTTATGGATGGCCCTCGCGGAGGTTTGATGTCTGGAAGTGAAGATTTAATGAATGAAATTAAATCTAAAGCACATCAATTTGGCTTAGAAGCTCAACCTCCTCTGGTGGCAGGCATGGTAAGGGCCTTAGAAAGTTTTAACCCTGAAAATCTTTTAAACTCATTAGAAAAAAAACATGAGCTTAATAAATCTTTAAATTCTAAATTCAAAGGTTTTGAAGAGACACCTACTGGTGTTATGTTATCTCCTGATGTTTTAAAATTACAAATTGAGGAAAAAGGTATCAAAACTTCTTTATCTGCTTCAGATATCTCATTTGTATGGGCCATGATTTTACTTAAAGATCATGGTATTTTAACTATTCCTGCGGTAGGAATGCCTGGAGCATCACCCACTGTGAGGTTTGATTTAGCTGCTAAGGATGCTAAAATTTTAGATTTAGATGAATTAACTGATTTAATTTTAAATTCGCTAAATTTGCTTTTAAATGTGCTTGATGACTCTGAGAAATGTAGAAATATAATTTTTAACTAAAATATAATCTGTTTAATGATAAAATTTAATTTTTAAATAGTTTAGTTAAAAACTAATATTTTCATTTTTTTATTTCATACTATATTTTATTCATGAATCTGCTTAGAGGAGTTAAATATGATTGAGATTGATGGTTCTTTGGGGGAAGGTGGGGGTTCTATAGTTAGAATTTCTACTGCATTATCTGCTCTAACCTCAAAGCCAATTCATATTTTTAATATCCGTGCTAAACGCACTAAAATGGGACTGGCCGCCCAACATCTAAATTCGGTTAAATCTGTGGCCCAAATTTCCAATGCTTCTATTGATGGCTTGCATTTGGGTTCATCTGAATTTGAGTTTCATCCGGGTGAATTAAAAAGTGGAAATTTTCAGTTGAACGTTAAAACTGCGGGCAGTATAGGATTAATATTACAATCTTTCATGATTATAGCTCCTTTTGCTTCTAAGTCTTCTAAAATTCAGATTACTGGTGGAACTGACATTCGATGGGCTCCATCAATAGATTATATTAAAAATGTTACTTTACCAGTATTGGAAAAAATGGGATATGCTGCCAATATAGATTTCATAAAAAGAGGCCACTATCCTAAAGGTGGAGGAGAAGTAAAAGCTGAAATTTTCCCATTAAAAAAGCTTAATCCCATAAATCTATTAAAATCAGAAATAGATTCAATTAAAGGTATTTCTCACGCTTCAAATCTTCCTATTCACGTTGCTGAACGACAAGCATCTTCTGCAGAAAAAATTCTTAAAAAAACAGGTTATGATATTGATATTGAAATAGAACATTCTTCTAATAATTCTGGTCAAGGTTCCGGCATAGTTTTATGGGCACAGGGAAATACGAGATTAGGTGGTAGTTCCATAGGAAAATTAGGTAAACCTGCAGAGACTGTGGGGGAAGAAGCTGCAAATGAATTATTGAACTCTCTTAAAACTAAATCTGCTCTTGATGAGCACATGGGTGATCAAATCATCCCTTACATGGCTATGGCCGGAAAATCTGAGGTAGAAATATCTAATTTGACAATGCATACCCTAACTAATTTAAATGTAGTGCAAAAATTTCTCAGTGTCGAATTTGAAGTAAGCTGTAATGGGAATGCTCTGGACTTTCAGGACTTAGAAAAGAAATTTGAAGTTTCAGGGCAGGTTATTATTAAATCCAAATAATTACAAAAATCATCAGGATAAACTAATGATAATTAATATAATAAAAACAGATATAATAAAAATAATAGTGAAAAAATTAAAAAATAAAAAATAATTTTGCTTTTTTAAGTTTTTTAAAATTTAAGTTTTTTTTAAAGCTTTATCAGAGACTATTTTTTTAAATGTGAAGACATTCACCAGATATTACTTTACGAAGATTACCATTGTCTAATTCTAAAATAAGTGCTCCTTCATTTGTTATACCAACAGCTTCTCCCCTAACTATTTTTCCCAGCTGTTTTCGAACTTCAACACGGCTTCCTATAGTTTTAGACATTCTTCGCCATTCACCAAGTATTTCTGGGAAATTACCTTCTTTAAATTCGTTGTAAGTATCTTCAAATATTTTTAAAAATTCTTGAACTAATTCTGGACCCATAATATCTTCATTTAATTCTTTCTTAAGAGACGTTGCACTTTTTTGAACATCTGATGGAAAATTTTCAGTATTCACATTAGCATCAATTCCAATTCCCACAACCACGTAATCAATTGTGCTGAATTTAGCATTTGCCTCGGTTAATATTCCACAAACCTTTTTAGAACCAATTAATATATCATTGGGCCATTTAATTCCCACATCAAGCCCAAATTTATTTTTTATAGCTTTAGCTACTGCCACTCCAGTCATAAGAGTTAATTGAGGGGCCTCTGATGGGGGAATTTGGGGGCGTAGTATTATTGACATCCAGACTCCTCCAGCGGGTGATATCCACTGTTTACCTCTGCGACCTCTTCCACGAGTTTGGGTTTCTGCAATTATTATTGTACCTTCTGGGGCACCTTCTTCAGCCATTTTTTTAGCTACATTATTGGTTGAGTCAATTTCGCTAAAATAATGAATATTCTGACCGATATAATCTGTTTCAAGGCCTCTTTTTACTTCATAGGGCAAAATGAGGTTTGGTGATTCAACTAATTGTATTCCTACTTCCGGTGACGAATTAAAGTCATATCCCTTTTCTTTCAAAGATTCAATGTTTTCTTTTAATTCTTTTGTATTGATATTAAGTAGAGAAGTAATTTCTTCAAGTAAAACATATTTTCCATCATTTGCATATAAAATTTCTAATATTTGCTCCTGCATGTTAAAACCCCTTTTATAACCATATGATTATTTTAAGTCTGATTTAATTCATTTTACCGAAATTGACTTTAATTAATAATTTTAATTCAATATCTAAATTAATTCAACATAATATTTTTAAAAAATGTAAGGGATTATTTTTGCTTCTGCTGGGATTGAGCAGTACTCCTATAATTTTCCACAGCTGCGGTTATGGCAGCAACTTTTTTATTTGGCAAGAAAGTGGATTTTAAACGGTTAACTCTTTCTTTGTCCTCTAGAACTATTTTTTCCATCTCTTCCATGATTCCTTTACGGTGTTCATCGACAAAATGGGTGTTAAGTTTTCCTGCTCTAAAATCAGGGCTTCTCATCATGGCTTTATGGAAAGGAATGGTTGTTTTGACTCCTAAAATTACATATTCGCTTAGGGCCCTTTCCATACGATTAATAGCTTCGTTACGTGTTCTACCCCATACAATAAGTTTAGAAATCATGGAATCATAGAACGTGGGTATGGAATAATTCATGTATACTCCACTATCTACCCGCACACCAATACCTCCTGGAGATCTATATCCTGTTATTTTACCAGGATTAGGAGCAAATTCGGCCAGAGGATCTTCAGCATTTATACGACATTCTAAGGCATGTCCCATCACGGAAATATCTTCTTGTGCACAACAGATTTCTTTACCAGATGCAATTTTTATTTGCTCTTTAACCAGATCAATTCCAGTTACTATTTCAGTAATGGGGTGTTCTACCTGGATTCTAGTATTCATTTCCAGGAAATAAAAGTCGCCATTGGAGTATAAAAATTCAACGGTCCCAGCATTAGTATAATTAATTGATTCAGCTGCTTTAACCGCAGCAGCACCCATTCTTTCCCTTAATTCATCGGTCATTATGGGGGATGGTGACTCTTCAATTAATTTTTGATGTCTGCGCTGGATAGAACATTCCCTATCTGCTACATGGATAGTGTTTCCGTGTTCATCGGCCATAACCTGGAATTCAATGTGACGTGGTTCTTCCAGGTATTTTTCTATGAATACTGTAGAATCTCCAAAGGCCGAGGCGGCCACAGATTGGGTGGATTCAATAGCTCTTATGAGTTCATCTCTTTCATAGACTGTCCTCATTCCAATACCTCCACCACCAGCAGAAGCTTTTACAATTATGGGATAGCCTATTGATTCAGCTATATCCACTGCTTCTTCAATGGTTGAAATTCCCTTATCAGTTCCGGGAATTACGGGGACACCAGCTTTTCTCATTAACTTTTTAGAAGTAATTTTATCTCCCATTGATTCAATAACCGAACCGGATGGACCTATGAGTTTTATTCCGTGTTTTTCACATTCTTTCCCCAATTTGGAATTTTCGGCCAGAAAACCATAACCTGGATGTATAGCATCGGCACCACATTTTTCAGCAACATCTATAATTTTATCTATGTTTAAATAACTTTGGGAAGGGGTTGATTCACCTATTGAATAAGCTTCATCAGCATATTTGGCAAAAAGAGAATTTTTATCAGCATCAGAGTAAACTGCAACACTTTTAACGCCCAACTCTCTGCAGGCACGCATTACTCGTATTGCTATTTCACCACGATTGGCAATTAGAACTTTGTTAAACATGGCATAGCTCCTTATTTTTGTAAATTACTTATACTCAAACAATTTCTTTATATTAATTATTTTATTCAATTAATTCTTCAATTATATAATATCAAAATTATAATATCTATTTTTTTATTTAACATTTTTACTTATAATTATTATATATGTCAATATAATTAAAATATTAGATGGAAATTATAATTTTCAATATTTTAAATTATCTGATTTAAAAGAGAATTTAAATAATTATTGAACCCAAATCAGAAATATGCTTTTATTATGATTGATAAGTTAATTTTACTAAAATAAATAAATAAATAGATACAATGAAAACTAATTTTAAGCCCATAAAAAAACAAAGACATTTAGAAATGGCTTTAGAATCAATTTCTGGCCACCCTAAACCCAAAATAGAATTGGAGCAATATCACACACCTTCTATAATTGCTTCTGATGTTTTGTGGAATGCTTATAATTTAGGAGATATTGAAGATAAAAATGTAATTGATTTAGGTTGTGGAACTGGAATTTTTGCTTTAGGGTCTGCTATGTTGGGTGCTGAATGTGCTTGTGGGATAGATATTGATCTTGATGCGTTGATTATGGCCCGCGAAACCTCTGAAAAACTGGGTTTAAATGAGAAGATAAATTTTATTGAAATGGATATTAATAATATATCTTCTGAAAAAATAAAGTTTATGGATACTTGTATTCAAAATCCACCCTTCGGATCTCAACTAAAAGTAAAAAAGGGAGCAGATAGAATATTTATGGAAAAGGCCATCCACCTAGCCAATGTAGTATATTCTTTTCACATGGCGGAAACCGAAGATTTTGTGGAAAATTATTTTTCAAATTTAGGTGGTAAAATAACTCAAAAGTTTTATTACACGTTTTCAATTCCTCGAACTTATTCTTTCCATAAACAAGAGGCTAAAAAAATAGAAGTGATTGTAGTAAGAGTTGAAAGAATTAATAAGTAACTTTAGGTTCTTATAATTTTCACAAATGATTCCTTAAGGAGCATATGATTTTATTTTTCAATATTAAAAGTTTTTAAAGGGAACTCCAAACAGAAGGTTTATATACTTAATTAACCAACCTTTACTAACCTACATTCTTAGTGTGAAATATCAATATGCAGTTTGAAACTGCTCAATATTATATTTTGAAAATATGATATGGTGTTAGTATTTTTGCCTAGTCTGGACTATAGCAATGTTTATAATAGATGACGACAAATATTCAAAGATGCTAAAGAAGCATTTATCTATATTTATCCCGGACTCTTTAACTGCGGAAACTACTGATTTAAAACTCAAAACCTATAAGGTTGGAGCGATTGCGAGATCCGCAGCTATATTCAATGCAGACCGGATTGTAGTGTATCATGACGATGCAAACAAAAAAGAGGCAAAATTTATTAGTGATATTCTCACTTATATGAATACACCTCAGTATCTTCGAAAGAAGGTATTTCCGATAAGGAATGAGTTAAAGCATGTGGGTTTACTCCCACCACTTAGAACTCCACACCACCCCACAGGGAAACCCGGCGAAGGCGATTACAGACAGGGACTAACGCTCAAAAGGACCAGAAAAGGGACCTTCGTTGACATAGGGGCGGATAAAACCGCTTTTTGCAAGGAACAACTAACTGTAAATAAAATACTAAGCTTTCGAGTAACCAAGCTGGGTAAAGAGATAATAGTCGAACCGGATGAACCAGAAAATGAGTACTGGGGATATGAGACTTTATCCAATTATAATAATCTTCACCAAAGTTTAAAGACAGTAAAACCGGATTTTGTGGTGGCAACATCCCGTAATGCTGCACCGATAACTTCTATTTTAGATGAAGTGAAATTTAAGGTACAAAACGCCAAACATGTGGCTATTTTGTTTGGTGGTCCTTATTCTGGCTTACCTGATGATATTGGAAGTCAGAATCTGGTGGACTTAGAAGTGAATACTATACCTCTTCAGGGCACCAAAACTGTAAGGACAGAAGAAGCAGTTTTAGCGACTTTGTCTGTTTTTAACTTGCTCTTAAACTCAGATTAATCAAAAAATGGAAATAAAATTGTGAATGTAAGGAGGTAAAATTAAATGGCTAGACATCATCAACCAAGAAAAGGATCAGTTGCATTTAGTCCTAGAAAGCGAGCAGCCAAAGAGACACCAAGAATCAAGTCCTGGCCAATGGCCGATGAGCCGAGATTATTGGGTCTTGCTGGATATAAAGTGGGCATGACTCACGTTATGATGGTAGATAATACTAAAAATTCCCCAACTGAGGGAATGGAGATTTCTACACCTGTTACTATTCTAGAAGTACCACCCATATGTGTGATGGGTATCAGGGCTTATGAAAATACTACTCGTGGTTTAAAAGCCATGGGAGATGTTCTCGCTGACAATTTAAATGAAGAACTATCAAGGAAGATATCACTTCCTAAAGAATACAATAAAGATGCTGCAGTGGAAAAAATTAAAGAAAACCTGCAACATGTTGCTGAGATACGAGTTTTAATTAACACTAATCCCAAAGTAACCAGCGTACCTAAGAAAAAGCCGGAAATATTTGAATGCGGTGTCGGGGGCAAAACCCCTGATGAACAACTAAATTTTGCCATTGAAATGCTGGGTAAAGAAATTAGTGCCAAAGATATTATGGATGATGGAGAATATGTTGACTCCATTGCTATAACTAAAGGTAAAGGTTTTCAGGGCCCAGTCAAAAGATGGGGTATTCGGATTCAGTATGGTAAAGCTGCTAGAAGTAGTAAAGCACGGCACGTTGGTTCCATAGGTCCTTGGACTCCTTCCAGAACTATGTGGACTGTTGCCCAAGCTGGTCAAATGGGATATCACAAAAGAACTGAATATAATAAAAAAATATTAAAAATCGGTGAAGCATCTGAGGCAGACGCTGTTAACCCAGCTGGAGGGTTTGTTAAGTACGGTCTGGTCAAAAATGATTACATAATCATTAAAGGATCAGTTCCAGGCCCTTCAAAAAGATTAATTATTCTAAGAAAAGCTATTAGGTCCAATGGAAAAAATAGTGACGCTCCTCAGATTAACTACATCAGTACAGCATCTAAACAAGGTGTTTAATTTAATTAGAGTGGTTTAAATGAAAAAAATTAAGGTTTATTCATTGGAAGGCGAAGTCACAGAAGAGATTGAACTGCCTGAAATATTCCAGGAAGAATTTAGGCCGGACCTTATAAAAAGAGCCGTTATCTCAGCACAAACTGCCCGGATTCAACCATGGGGTTCTGACCCAATGGCTGGTAAAAGGACAACTGCAGAGTCATACGGTTCTGGACGTGGTGTTGCTAAGGTTCCTCGTATAAAAGGTTCTGGTTCTAGAGCAGCATTTGTAGCTCATGTAGTAGGCGGTAGGAGAGCACACCCTCCACGCCCACAAAAAAACTACCATGAGAAAATCAACCGGAAAGAAAGGCGTTTTGCTATAAGGTCTGCTCTTGCAGCTACCGTTAACCCAGAAATTGTTGAGAATAGAGGCCATAAAGTAGAAAATGTGCCTCAAATTCCAATGGTGGTTGATGATGAGCTCTGCAAGGTCAAGAAAACTAAAGAAACCAGGGAAATTTTCAAAAAGTTAGGCATAATCGATGATGTTGTCCGAGCTAAAGAAGGAAAAAAAATTAGATCTGGTAAAGGTAAAATGCGAGGTCGTAAATATAAGACTCGTAAAGGACCTCTAATAGTTGTGGGTGAAGACAAAGGAATCAGCTTAGGTGCTAGAAACCACTCCGGTGTTGATGTGGTTTTAGTAGAAAATCTTAATGCTGAATTATTAGCTCCTGGAACTCATCCTGGAAGATTAACAGTTTTTACCAAATCTGCTATAGAAAAATTGGGGGAACTCTTCCAATAGGGCAATATTCCCTATTTTAAGAAAAAGGTGAATATTATGGATCCTTATGCAATTATTGTAAAACCTCATGTAACTGAAAAAACCATGAACTTAATCGATCAAAACAATGAACTGACTTTTGTAGTTTTGAGAACCAGTGAGAAATCTGACATTAAGAGAGCTTGTGAAGAACTCTATGATGTTAAGGTGGAAAAGGTTAATACTCATATAAACTCCAAAGGAATAAAATTAGCTTACATCAAGCTTTCTTCTGATGACAAAGCAGAAGATATTGCTGTTAAGATGGGAGTATTCTAAGCTGATATAGTCAGTAACTTGGAGGAAAAAAAATGGGAAAACGTTTAATTTCACAAAGGAGAGGTAGGGGAACTTCTACTTTTAGAAGTGCTTCTCACAGATTTAAAGGTAAGATAGAGTACCGTTCCTATGATTCATTAGAGAAAGAAGGCATCTTAAAGGGTAAAGTTGCAGATATTATGCACGACCCTGGAAGAAGTGCTCCTGTAGCATTAGTAAAATTTGAAAACGGGGAAAAAAGACTTATTTTAGCCCCGGAAAGTATTCAAATTAATGATGAGGTAGCATGTGGAATTTCAGCACCAATCAGTCCTGGAAATTCATTGCCCCTGGGAGAAATTCCGGAAGGTACTCCAATATATAATATTGAAAATCGTCCAGGAGACGGAGGTAAACTCGTAAGATCTTCTGGAACTTATGCTTCTTTGATTACTCATGATGTGGATAAAGCAGTTATTGAGCTTCCATCTGGTGAGTTAAAAGCATTCAATCCTAAGTGCAGGGCTACTATAGGCGTTGTAGCTGGTGGAGGAAGAAGAGAAAAACCATTCCTTAAAGCAGGTAACCGTTACCATGCTCTGAAAGCTAAAGGTAAAAAGTGTGTTACTGTTAGAGGAGTGGCCATGAATGCAGTGGATCACCCACACGGTGGTGGAAACAGGCAACACCCTGGACGACCTACAACCGTATCCAGACATGCCCCACCAGGAAGAAAAGTCGGTTCAATCGCGGCTCGAAGAACAGGTAAGAGGAGATAACCACAACTATTAGGAGGTGGCTTATTGGCACGTAAAGAATTTAAGTATCGCAATCACACTTTGGAAGAATTACAAGAAATGCCTCTGGATAAGGTTATAGAAATATTACCATCCAGGCAAAGGAGATCTCTGAAAAGAGGATTCTTACCAAGGCAAATGAAGGTACTAGAAAGAATTAAAAAATTAAAAAAACAAGGACAAGAAGGTACTAAAGGTGGAAGGCCTCAAATTATTAAAACTCACTGTAGAGACATGATTGTTCTACCAGAAATGGTAGGTATAACTTTTGGTATTTACAATGGTAAAGAATTTGTTCAAGTACAAATCCAACCTGAAATGATTGGTTGTTACTTTGGGGAATTTGCACCTACACGACAAAAAGTTGAACACGGAGACCCAGGAATGGGAGCTACCAGATCATCCATGTTCGTGCCTCTTAAATAAGGAGAATAAACAATGGCTAAAATTAATTATGCTTTTAACGAAGACGATAAGGCCAAAACTGCTAAGGCGATTGGGAAATCTTTAAAAATTTCCCCTAAACACGCTGTAGAATTATGCAGGGAACTTAGAGGAAAAAAACTCGAAAGCGCCAAAGTTTATTTGGAAGAGGTTATTCAGATGGATAAAGCTGTTCCTTTCAAAAGACACAACAAAAAGGTTGGTCACCGTAAGGGATTAACAGGATGGCCTAGTGGCCGTTACCCTGTTAAAGCTGCCACTCAAATATTAAAAGTTTTGGAAAACGCTGAAGCTAATGCAGAATACAAGGGATTGGACGCCGAAAACCTAAAAATCATGCACATTTCTAGTCATCGTGGTTTTATATTAAAGGGATGGACTCCCCGTGCTTTTGGAAGAGCAAGCCCGAATAATACGCCCACTACCCACGTGCAGATTGTCTTAGGGGAGGCTTAGATTTACATGATAGAAAAGGATTTTGTCACAGAGGGCCTTAGAAGAACTAGAATTGATGAATATCTACAAAGTGAACTCGAAAGAGCCGGCTACGGTGGAATGGAAGTTCAAGTTACTCCTCTAGGGACTATGGTAGTTGTTTACGCTGAAAGACCAGGAATGGTTATTGGAAGAGGCGGAAAAACTGTTCGAGGCATAACTCAAAACTTAAAAACCAAATTTGATTTGGAAAACCCACAAGTAGAAGTTAAAGAAGTGGATGTTCCTGAACTCAACCCTAAAATCATGGCCTACAAAATTGCAAACATGTTGCAGAGAGGTATGCATTTTAGAAGAGTGGCCTATACCACCATACGAAGAATTATGGGGTCAGGTGCTCAAGGTGTAGAAGTAACCATATCCGGTAAAATTAGGGGTGCAAGATCTGCTACTGCTAAGTTTTCCGATGGTTACATCAAAAAATGTGGTGAACCTTCCATTCGTTTAGTAAAAGAAGGTTTTGCTACTGTACAACTCAAACCTGGTGTTTTAGGAATCTATGTTAGAATCATGCCACCGGGTGCAGTTCTACCAGATAAAGTTGATATTTTAGCTCCGACTATTGAAGAGACTGTAATTGAAACTGAAGAAACTGTAGAAGTTGAAGTAACTGAAGAACCTTTGGAATCTACTGAAGAAGTAGAACTGGTTGAATCTGAAGAGGAACTAGAAGAACTAGAAGAATCTGAAGAAGAAATCGAAGAGACTGAAGAGGTATCTGAAGTAGTTGAAGAATCTGAGGAAGAAGAAGTATCTGAAGATGTTCCTGAGGAAACTGATGTGGTTTCTGAAGAAGAAGTATCTGAAGATGTTGAAGCTGCTGAAGAGACTGAAACCGAACCAGAATCTTCTGAAAAGCCAGAATCGGAATAATACTTTTAGGGATGAAAAAAATGGCTATCTTAAGAAGTAAAGATGTAAGAGAAATGGATATTGATGAGATCCAGAAGAAGCTGGGTGAACTCAAAGCAGAATATGCTAAAAACATTTCCAAAAGTTCTGCATCAGGGGTCTATGAAAATCCTGGAAAAATCAAGGAACTCAAAAGGACCATTGCTCGCGTTCTTACTATTATGAATGAAAAACAGAAGGAGACATAAATGAAAATCTGCGATGTATGTGGTCTTCCAGATGAACTCTGCGTCTGTGAAGAAATAGCACGAGAAGTTCAGACTGTTAAAGTATTTACAGTACGAAGAAGATTCGGGAAACTGATGACCATTGTAGAGGGCATAGACGAACACGATATCGACATTAAGGAACTTACTAAGGAATTAAAAGCCAGGTGTGCCTGTGGTGGCACAGCTAAAAAAGGTCAGATAGAACTTCAAGGGGACCATAAAAGGAGAGTTAAAGAAGTTCTAGCTAACCTGGGTTTTTCATCCGATACTATTGAAATTCGAGAAATGGATAGGAAACATAATAGAAGAAGATAATTGAATAAATTAGAATTCTAGTTGTTTAATTAGTTTCTAAAATTCATTTATTCCAAATTTTATTCAAATCTCAATTTAAAATATAATGCTTGGGCAATATGATAACTCCACAAAATTTATTTCAGCATGAACTAATTGGTTTAACTGTTGAAATAGTTGAAAGCTCTAATATGGGGCTGGTAGGAATAAAAGGAAAAGTTGTTGACGAAACTCGAAATACAATTCGTGTTGAAGTGGATGATAGGCATGAGTCTATCATTCCTAAAAATGTTGCAATTTTTCATTTCCAAACCCCTGAAGGACAAAAAGTTGAGATTGATGGTAAAATTCTGGTAAGTCGCCCTGAAGACAGAATTAAAAAGAAATTTAGGAAAATTTAATTGGTGATAATATGGTTGGCATCGAGGTTCCAGAACCTAAATCCGAATGTAATGATCCTAACTGCCCTTTTCACGGGTCTTTACCCGTCAGAGGACAAGTACTGGAAGGAATAGTTACTAATGATAAGGCTGAAAGGTCCATTACTGTGGAAAGAAGTTTTTACAAGTTCATTAGTAAATACGAAAGATACGAAAAAAGAAAATCAAGAATTAAAGCTCACAAACCAGATTGTATTGAGTTACAAGTAGGTGACACAGTAAAAATAGCAGAATGCAGGCCTTTAAGTAAGACCAAGCATTTTGTTGTGGTTGAGGTAAAGGGAGAGAAATAAATGAAGGCTATTACATCTAATGTAACCAAAGCTCTACCTGTTGGTGCCCGACTACAATGTGTTGACAATACTGGTGCTCGAGAAGTAGAGATTATATCTGTAAAAGGGTACAAAGGTGTTCGAAGGAGACTAGATGTGGCTGGAGTTGGCGACATGATTATTGTCTCTGTCAAAAAAGGATCTGTGGACATGCGAAAAGAAGTCATGACTGCGGTTGTTGTGAGACAGAAAAAAGAATACCGACGTGCTGATGGTCTACGAATTAAATTTGAAGATAATGCAGCTGTAATTATAAGTCCTGAAGGCGTGATCAAAGGATCCGAAATCAGAGGACCAGTAGCTAAAGAAGCGGCAGACCGATGGCCTGCTGTAGGAAGCGCGGCTAGTATAATTGTTTAATGGTGATTAAATGTCAAAACAACCTAGAAAACAAAGGAAATACATTTACAATGCACCTTTACACGCACGCCACAAACTAATGAGTGTAACCTTAAGCAAGGATCTTCGAGAAGAATTTGGTCGAAGATCTCTTCCTGTGAGAACTGGGGACACTGTGCAGGTTATGCGCGGCGATTTTAAAGATCACGAAGGAAAAGTGGAAAAAGTAGACCTTAAACACTACCGTGTACGAGTAGAAGGTGCTAATACACAAAAACCTGACGGAAATCCAGTTTTCTTCCCAATTCACCCATCTAACTTGGTTATTGTGGAAATGGATTTAAAAGACGAAAAAAGAAACAAAATTATGGAAAGGAAGGGATAATATGGCAAAGATGGGATCAAGAAAACATCTTAAGCGTTATAAATCTCCTAAACACTGGCCCATTCATCCAAAAGAAGATAAATGGACAGTTAAACCTGCTGCTGGACCTCACGCAATAGAAAGTTCACTACCTTTATTGATTGTCATTAGGGACATTCTGGGAATTGCTGATAATTCCCGGGAAGCTAAGAGAATCATTAATAGTGGTGAGATACTGGTAGATGGTGAAGTAAGGAAGGACTATAAATTCCCTGTTGGTTTCATGGACGTATTACAGATTCCTAAAAATGGTGGAGTCTACAGAGTACTGCCTGATGCAAAGGGAAGATTAATTTTACATCCTATCACACAGGAAAATGTAGAATTTAAATTATGTAAAATTGAAAACAAAACCACTGTTAAAGACGGTAAAACCCAACTTAACTTACATGATGGCCGGAACTCTATTACTGAGGATCCGCTTTCTGCGGGTGATGTGGTAAAGCTCAAAGTACCTGAACAAGAAATTTTAGAAGCTATAAAATTCGAAGAAGGTATTATTGGTCTGGTTACTGGTGGTAAACACACTGGTGAGATTGGTAAAATTAAGGAAATTAATATAACCAAATCTTCCATGCCTAACACAGTTGTTATGGAAACTGAAAAAAATAAAACTTTCCTAACATTAAAAGATTATGTTTTCGTTATTGGAAAAGACGAACCTGTTATTTCACTTCCTGGAGGAAACTAAATGAACCCAATGGAAGAAGTAATAATAGCCAAAGCCACCATGAATATTGGTGTTGGTGAAGGTGGAGAACAACTGGCCAGAGCCGAAAAGCTTTTAAATAATATGACTGGTCAGAATTCTGTTCGAACTTACTCAAAAGTTACTAATCCTGAATTCGGTATAAGAAAACATCAACCTATAGCTTGCAAAGTAACCCTAAGGGGCGAAAGAGCAGATAAGGCTATTAAAATGATATTAGATGGTATAGGTAACAAACTGAAATCAAGACAGTTTGATGCGCAGGGTAATGTTTCATTTGGAATTAATGAACATATTGATATCCCTGGAATGAGGTACGATCCAGATATTGGTATTTTTGGAATGAACTTATCAATTACCTTTGAAAAACCAGGATACCGAATTAAAAGAAGGAAAATTCAACGGAAAAAAATCCCAGCTAAACACATGGTAAAAAAAGAAGAAACCATGAAATTTATGCAGGAAAAATTCCAGGTTAAGATTGTTTAAGGGTGAGATTTATGCCAAGAAAATACGGAAAGGCATCCAGAAAATGTTCAAGATGCGGAGATCACTCTGCTCTGGTTAGAAGATACGGGCTCATGTTATGTAGACAGTGCTTCAGAGAACTCGCACCGAAAATCGGATTTAAAAAGTACAACTAGTACAGGAAAGAGGTGTTTAATGTGACTCTTATGGATCCTCTCGCAAATGCCCTGACTAATATGCGAAACAATGAGTTGCAGGGAAATGGAAAATGTAATATTTCCCCTGCTTCTAAATTGATAGGGCGAGTCTTAAGGACTATGCAAAAAGAAGGCTACATTGGTGAATTTGAATATGTAGATGACGGCAAAGCTGGAAAGTTCATTGTGGACTTAGAAGGTAATATTAACCAATGTGGGGTTGTAAAACCTAGACATGCCGTTAAGAAAGATGAATTTGAAAAATTCGAAAAAAGATACTTGCCAGCTAAAAATTTCGGAATAATTATTGTTACCACCCCTCAGGGAATAATGACCCACAAAGAAGCTAAAGAAAAGGGTATTGGTGGCAGATTACTGGCATACATATATTAGGTGATATGATGGTTCTAGCAGCTGTAATTCGGGAAGAAATAGAAGTCCCGGAAGGCGTAAATATTACCCTAAGTGATGAGGTAAATGTAAATGGGCCTCAAGGGAAGCTTTCCAGGAAGTTCATTTACCCAAACATCACCATAAAACAAGAAGAAGATAAAGTAGTCCTGGAAACTCAGTTTCCTAAAAAACAGGATAAAGCAATGATAGGCACTATCCGTTCCCATATCACTAATATGATTCATGGTGTAACTGATGGATTTACTTATCATATGAAAATTGTATACGCTCACTTTCCTATGACTGTTAAAGTGACTGGAAATAAAGTTACTATAGAAAACTTCCTGGGGGAGAGATATCCTCGTACCGCTAAAATAGTGGGAAGTGCAAAAGTCCAAGTGAAAGGTGAAGAAGTAACAATTACTGGTATTAATAAGGAAGACGTGGGTCAAACCATGGCTAATCTGGAACAAGCCACTAAAATTAAGGGACGAGATCCCCGGGTTTTCCAAGATGGTATTTACCTTACTAGTAAAGAATAGGGCTATGAAAACTTATGGTGATTTGAATGAAGAAAAAATTCAAAAGGCAAGAATACGCCAGATATAAAAAGCTTGGTCAAAAGTGGAGAAGGGCCCGAGGAAAAACCAGTAAAATGAGGAGATATGAAAAGGGTAAACCTGCCATGCCTACTGTTGGTTATGGATCTCCAAAAGCTACAAGAGGTTTACACCCTTCTGGTTATCAAGATATTCTTGTTTGTAATGTAAAAGAATTGGAAAAATTGGATCCTAGTATTCAAGCAGGAAGAATTAGTTCCACTGTTGGAAAAAGAAAAAAGGAAATGATGTTATTAAAAGCAAAAGAACTTGGCATTAAAATATTTAACAAATAATGCCCAGTTTTTGAGCTATGTCCATAATTGGAATTTAATATAATTATAAAAATAATTATAAAAATTTAAATAAAATCTTGTAAAATACATTGATTATAATTTAAATCATTAATTCAAAATTATAGAATAAATTATTGGACATATGGATTTGGTTAAAGGGAAATTTAAATAATTTCAGTGCATTGAATCCGTAATTAACATGATTTTTGATAATTATGGCTTCATGGTACTCATGTTAAAACCAATCCAATGAAATGCGCTGCATTTCATGATAAAGGGTATACTTGAATCTAATGGATAATAGTAATTAAATGCA
The DNA here is from genome assembly GCA_030656015.1 of Methanobacteriaceae archaeon. Taxonomy (NCBI): domain Archaea; kingdom Methanobacteriati; phylum Methanobacteriota; class Methanobacteria; order Methanobacteriales; family Methanobacteriaceae; species Methanobacteriaceae archaeon. The sequence goes on along the minus strand of JAUSNX010000001.1, from coordinate 465,289 downwards.
TTAATATTAATTATTATATTAATAAATCCATTTTTCAAGTCATTTTATCAGCTCAACGCTGAAAAAGGAGGTTTCTTAAATGAATCTTACTACTCAGAAAAGATTAGCTGCAGATATCCTGAAAGTAGGGGTAAATCGTGTATGGATTGATCCTGAACAAATAGAAGAAGTTTCACGGGCCATAACCAGGGAAAGCGTGAAGCAGCTAATAGACAACAAGGTAATTAGGGCTAAACCTCAACAGGGTATAAGCAGTTACAGGTCAAAGAAAATAGCCCAGCAAAAAAGCAAGGGAAGAAGAAAAGGTAGAGGTAGTATAAAAGGAGCAAAAGGTGCTCGAAGACCCAAGAAAGAAGCTTGGATGACTACCATAAGGGCCTTGAGAAAGGACCTTAAACAGATGAGAGACGACCGGGAAATTAATACTACTACGTATCGTAAACTCTACAGAATGGCAAAGGGCGGTGCCTTCAGAAGTAAATCTTACATGAAAACCTATGCCCGGGATCATGACTTGCTCAGGAAGTAGGAGGAATTAAGTTGGCACACGGATCAAGATATAAAGTAGCATTTAGAAGAAGAAGAGAAGGAAAAACTGATTATCATGCCAGATTAAGATTAATCGATCTTGACAAGTCAAGACTGGTTGTCAGAATTTCTAATAATCATGTTATTGCTCAAATAATCAATGTGGCAGAATCTGGTGATGAGACTGTTGTTTCAGCTCATTCCAAAGAACTACAAAGATTAGGATGGTTAGCTGGAACTAAAAATACTTCAGCGGCTTATTTAACAGGTTACTTATGTGCTAAAAAAGCTTTAAGTAATGATGTTGAAGCAGCGGTTTTAGATATTGGATTAAAACCAGCAATTAAAGGCTCAAAAGTTTTTGCAGCTCTTAAAGGTGCATCTGATGCAGGTTTACATATTCCTCATGGAGAATCTATTCTCCCTGATGAGAGCAGAATAACCGGTGAACACGTAGCAGAATATGCTAAGTCTTTAGATGAAGAAGAGCTCAAGAAAAAGTTCTCCCAATATTTAGATAAAGGACTTTCACCAGTTGATTTACCTGATCACTTTGAAGATATGAAGAAAAAGATTGACGAGGCTGAGGTATAATCATGAACTATAACAAAGAAGAGTGGGAGCCTAAAACTAATTTAGGACGCTTAGTTAAGGAAGGAGTAATTACCGATATCGATGAGATATTTGAAAAAGGACTTCCTATAATGGAGCTAGAAATCGTAGATAAGCTTCTCCCAGATCTAGAAGAAGAAGTTATGGATGTTAACTTGGTTCAAAGGATGCATAAATCCGGAAGAAAAGTTAACTTCCGAGTTATCGTAGCTGTCGGAAATAAAGACGGTTATGTTGGCTTAGGTCAAGGTAAAGCTAGAGAAGTTGGACCTGCTATCAGAAAAGCTGTTGATGACGCTAAATATAACATAATCAAAGTTAGAAGAGGCTGTGGAGACTGGGGTTGTGTTTGTGGAAGAGAACACACAGTTCCATTCAAAGTGTCTGGAAAAAGCGGAAGTGTCAGGGTTACTATAATGCCTGCTCCTGGAGGAGTAGGACTGGCTATAGGAAATGTTGGAAAAACCATCATGAAACTGGCTGGAATAGATGATCTATGGTCCCAAACCAGTGGTCAAACCCAGACTACAGTTAACTTTGCCAGTGCAACCTTTGATGCATTAAAACAGTTGAGCAGAGTCAAAGCCCAGAAAAAAGATTTAAAAAATCTGGGTGTTTGTACCAGCTAATAACAGTTAAATGGTGATAATATGCTAGCAGTAGTAAGGGTAAGAGGTACGGTCGGTGTCAAAAAAGACATCGCAGCTACCATGGATATGTTAAGACTCACCAGGATTAATCACGCCGTTCTAATTAATGAAAACCCAAGTTACAAGGGAATGCTCTTGAAATCTAAGGATTATATAACTTGGGGTGAAATTGATCTAGAAACTTTAACTCAACTCATTACAAAAAGAGGACGAGTTGCTGGTGGAGACAAAATCACTGATGAATATATAAAGGAAAATACTGAATATTCTTCTATTGAAGAATTTGCTAAGGCAGTTCTCGAATCTGAAATAACATTAGAGGATGCTAATATAAAGCAAGTATTCAGATTACACCCTCCAAGAAAAGGATACGAAGGCGTTAAAAATGCTTTCCAAGAAGGTGGAAGTCTAGGGTACAGAAAAGAAGAAATTAGGACACTCATCAAAAAGATGGTGTAATCCTAATTTATTATATTCAATCAATTAATCCAAATCCTGATATAATAGAAATTTTTATAAATATTTTATTATTACAAAAATTTTAGTTTAATATTTATTATTAAAATTTCAGCTTAATTAAATTCCAGGAGAATTTTAAAATGATTAGAACTAAACGGAAAATAAACAAAATGAGAGGGTCCCGAACCATTGGTGGTGGCTGTTCTAAGAAGCGAAGAGGAGCAGGTCACCGTGGTGGAAGAGGTATGGCTGGAAGCCACAAACACCGCTGGACTTGGATTGTTAAATACGATCCAAAACACTTTGGAAAATACGGTTTCAAAAGACCTCAAAAATCAGTAAAAGATGTTATCCCTGTAAATTTAAGTTACTTGGATGAAAAATCAGAGCAATTACTTGAACAAGGATTGGCCAAAAAAGAGAATGATGTCATTGTAATTGATGTCACTGATCTTGGATACAACAAAGTATTAGGTCAAGGAAAAATTACTAAAGCTCTTTTAGTAAAATCCCCGGAATTCTCTGGATTAGCTGAAAAGAAAATTCAGGAAGCTGGTGGAGAATCAGTAACTCTCTAATTTTTTATTATTTATTTTTAGTAAAATTTTTATTAAGGAGTGAAATAATTGATAGAGAAACTACAGCCGATTTTTTCTATTTTACCACAAGTAAAAAACCCAGAACACCGCATTTCATTTAAGGAAAAACTTAAATGGACAGCAATAATAGTAGTATTATATTTTATACTTTGTCAGATTCCTTTATATGGGCTAAGCCCCATTGCTGTGGATCAATTTGCTCAATTAAGAGCGGTTATGGCAGGTAGTTTTGGATCCATTCTGACTCTGGGTATAGGTCCTATTGTATCTGCATCTATTGTGTTGCAGTTGCTGGTGGGTGGTAAGATTTTAAATCTGGATCTTTCCAAGCATGAAGATAAGGCTTTGTTTCAAGGAGCTCAAAAACTCCTGGCTATCATATTTACACTTTTCGAAGCTATAGTAATGGTATTAACCGGAGCAGTAGCAGCTACAAGCCCCTCATTTTTCTGGATTCTCATATTGCAAATGACAATTGGAGGGATTTTAATAATCTTTCTGGATGAGGTTGTTTCTAAATGGGGATTTGGAAGTGGTGTTGGTCTTTTCATTGCAGCAAGTGTATCTCAAGAAATTATTGTGGGATCTTTCAATGTACTTTCTTCACCAACTCAACCTGGTGTTCCTGCGGGAAAAATACCTGCATTTATATACTCATTAACCACTGGGTCTCCGTCATTTGACTATTTACTTCCAGTATTTGCAGTTATTATAGTATTTTTGGTAGTAGTATATGCGGAAAGTATGAGAATAGAAATCCCACTATCTTCTGGTAGAGTTAAGGGAGCCAGAGGAAAATACCCTTTAAGATTTATATATGCTAGTAATATGCCGGTTATTTTGGCTAGTGCATTACTACTCAATGTGCAGCTATTTGCCAACATTTTCCAGAAAATTGGATACCCTATTTTAGGAACTATATCCAATGGACAAGCTGTCAGTGGTCTGGCTTATTTATTAACTCCTCCACGTAGTTTGGATATGTTAATAACCGAGCCTTTACATGTTTTAGTTTATGGCGTAGTGTTTATAGCAATGTGTATATTGTTTGCAGTACTTTGGGTGGAATTAAGTAATATCGGACCTAAAGCCGTTGCTAAACAACTTCATCAAATGGGAATGCAGATTCCTGGCTTTAGAAGCAGTAGAAGGCAGTTTGAAAAGATTTTACAGAAATACATACCAGCTATAACTGTACTGGGTGGTGCATTTGTAGGTCTTCTTGCTTTTGGAGCAGACCTTACTGGAGCTTTAGGTGGAGGTACTGGTGTGCTACTTACTGTGGGAATTGTTTACCGGCTGTATGAAGAGATTGCTCAGGAACAACTCATGGATATGCACCCTATGTTAAGAAAATTCTTAGGAGACTAATCTTTTCTGAGTTAACTTTAGGAGTTAGTAAAATGAAAGTAGTTGTTATTGCAGGAATTCCTGGATCTGGAAGTACGACGGTTTTAGACCATGCATTGGAAAACCTTGATTATATAAATGTTAATTATGGGGATGCAATGCTACAGATTGCTCAGGAAAAGGGGATTGTGGAAGATAGAGATGAATTGAGATTGCTTTCTTCTGATGTCCAAAAAGAAATTCAAAAAAGTGCAGCAAAAAGTATAAAAGAAAGGTCAAAGCTAAATAACATAATCGTGGATACGCATTGTACTATTAAAACACCTGCTGGTTTTTTGCCGGGACTTCCAAAATGGGTTTTAGAAGAGCTCCAACCAGATATTTTCGTGTTAATAGAAGCAGATGCCGACGAGATTTTACTAAGAAGGATTAGTGATACTACTCGTACACGAGACATGGAAATGTTGAAGGACATAAATCTTCATCAAGAAATGAATAGATCCGTTTCCATGGCATATGCTGCCCTTACTGGTGCAACAGTGAAAATAATTGAAAACCATAATGACCAACTTGATAATTCAGTTGCAGATATAGTGGAAACTTTAAAATAAACTTATTAAGCTGATTCAAATTGCAATTACTGTAAAATTACTTGATTTCAAATGAATCATGTTAATAGCTTCATTAAATGTAATTTTATTTATATTTTAATCAATTATTAATTCTATAATTGATTATAATTAAATAAAAATAATATTATATGAAAAATTCATTCATGATTCTAACAAGAGGAAATAAAAATGGTGTTTGAAATAATTTATGGGCCGTTGGATGCGATTTTTGGACCAATCATTGCGATGGATCCTAATCCGAACAATCCTATATTCACAATTTTCTTGATTTCTACATTAGTAGCTTTTGTTATTACATTAGCTAATAAATTATTAGTGGATCAAGATAAATTAGAATCTATAAAAAAAGAAATGCAGGAATTCCAGCAGGAAATGAGGGAAGTTCAGAAATCTGGTGACTCTAAATCCATGGAAAAAATGCAAAAGCAACAGATGGAAATGATGGGAAAACAAAAAGACATGATGATCATGTCCTTTAAACCTATGCTAGTTACCATGTTACCGATTCTTATAGTGTTTTATTGGATGTCTCAACAGCCCCAAATTTCACATACTGTAGTAATGCTTCCTCAAATAGCATATTATGTGCTTTTAGTCCCTCTTTGGCATATGTTTTATAAAACAGCAGCCACTACTCCGGTGGGTGCCATTGAGTGGTTAGGATGGTATATTCTATGTTCATTTGCCATGTCCCAATTGTTCCGTAAGCTCATGGGCTTAAAAGGAGGAATGTAATTTCCAATGAAATATTTTATATTTAATTAATAATTTTTTAATTTAAATTTATTATTAAATCTGAAATATTATTCATAATTATATTTTCATATGATAAATTAAATTTAGGAGAGATTAAATGCCAGCAAATAGATTTAGATCCAGATCATACAAGAGGACCTTTAAAAGGACTCCTGGTGGAAAAACAGTTTTAAGATACAAAAAGAAAAAACCCAGCAAGCACGTTTGTGGTGAGTGTGGGAAATTACTCCATGGTGTCCCTCGAGGACGACCATATGAGATAAAAAAATTAGCTAAGACTAAAAAGCGACCTAACCGACCTTACGGTGGATATTTATGTTCTGAATGTTCCCGTAAACTCTTTAAAACAGAGGCAAGGTCCTAATGATCATAACAATCGGTGGTTTAGCAGGCACTGGTACAACCACTGCTGCTAAAATACTGTCTGAAAATTTAGACATTCCTTTTGTCTCTGCAGGAGATATTTTCCGGCAGATGGCAGCTGAAAAGGGAATGGATGTATTGGAATTCAGTAAACTTGCCGAAGATGACATAAATATTGACACTGAAATTGATCATAGACAGGCTAAATTGGCTAAAAAGTCAAAAAATCTAATTGTTGAAGGAAGACTTTCTGCATACTTTGTGGATGCTGATTTAAAGGTATGGATGATAGCTCCTTTTGATGTGCGTTCTGAAAGAATTAGTCAAAGGGAATCCAAACCGGTTGAAGTCGTTAAGAAAGAAATTCAAATACGTGAAGATAGTGAAGCTCTAAGATATGAAGAGATTCATAATATTGACATTAACAATTTAGACGTGTATGATCTAATCTTGAATACTAATAGTTTTCAAGCTAATAGCGTCGCCGAGATAATAGCAAAAGTTACAAAGGTGATTTAATATGCCAGCAATAGAAGTAGGAAGAGTATGTATTAAAACAGCAGGCAGAGAAGCCGGCGAAAAATGTGTAGTTGTAGAAATAGTTGATGAAAAATTCGTAGAAGTTGTAGGAGTTTCTGTAAAAAACCGCAGATGCAACATACAACACTTGGAACCGGTAGACCAAGTATTAGAAATTAAATCAGAAGATCCTGAAGAGATCAAAAAAGAGCTAGAAGCTCTCGAATAAATGATCTTTTTGGCGTTGATATATGTTTAGTTGAGGGATATTCTGTTTTAATTGAAGTTAATTATGATTTAGATATTTTTATAATTAATTTATTCCAAAACAAATAAAAAACATAATAGCTGACTCATTTTATGCTAGATCAACGCCTCTTAAGGTTATCTCTTAAGGTTATTCAAATGGAAAATTTTCTTATAAAGGCCGAAAGTGAAACTAATCCTGATTATGGATGCTGGCCTGAATCTCGTCCCATAGAAGATCATTTGCGAAAAGGAATTATCAACCTGGACAAACCGTCTGGACCTACTTCTCATGAAATTGATTCATGGGTACGCATAATTCTTAATGCTCAAAAGACTGGACATGGTGGGACTTTAGATCCTAAGGTTACAGGTATTCTACCTATTGGGATAAATAATGCGACTAGAGTAATACAATTATTACTGGCGGCTGGAAAAGAGTATGTCTGTCTAATTCGACTTCACAGGGAGATTGATGAGGAGCAAATTAGAGAGATATTTGATGAATTCCAAGGTAAAATTTTCCAAACTCCTCCCTTAAAATCTGCGGTTAAGCGAGAATTAAGGGTTAGAACTGTTTATTATGCAGATATTCTTGAAATTGATGGTCAAGATGTTCTTTTTAAGATTGGATGTGAGGCTGGAACTTACATACGTAAATACTGTCACGATATTGGTGAAGCCCTAGGAATAGGCGCCCACATGGCAGAATTGAGAAGAACTAGAGCTGGATCTTTTGTTGAGGATGAAACACTCACCACATTACATGATCTTACTGATGCTTATCATTACTGGAAAGAAGATAATGATGAATCTTTAATTAGAAAATGTATTTTGCCTATGGAAAAAGCAGCGGATCATCTTCCTAAGGTTATTATTCGAGATTCAGCGGTTGATGCTATTTGTCACGGAGCTAAATTAGCTTCTGGCGGTATTTTGAGTCTTAATGCAGATATAAAAAAAGGAACTACTGTAGCAATTCAAACTCTTAAAGGAGAACTCGTAGCTTCAGGAGAAAGTTTAGAAACTGCAGAGGAAATAATAGAATCTGATACAGGCATAATGATTGATGTAAAAAAGGTTTTTATGGAACCTGAAACATATCCTAGACTATGGAAATGAGTAATGAAATAAAATATTAATTCTCATTGTTTTATCAAGAATTTTAATTGAATTTAATACTCAAAGTTTTCTAAACTCGATAAATAAATTTAAAATAATTTATCTATAATATATTAATTCATTAATGGAAATGCTATTTTTTATAGCTCTATCCTGAGTTGAATACCAGAGTCTAAAACTATAAATATAAAATTTTATAGCTCTCTTAATGAGTTGAATACCAAAAACTATAAACTATAAAAGAATGATATATTTTTTTACTAGTTATAAAACGGTTTAAATGTTGTAGTAATTATAGGTTATTTAGCCCATATTCTCACAGGCCGGGATAGTCTAGCTTGGTAAGGCGCAAGACTGGAAATCTTGTGGAGATTCTCTCCGCCTGGGTTCAAATCCCAGTCCCGGCGTTTATTGGTATATAGCAAGTTTTAAAGTATTTTTAAGACTTGCCCCTATGACAATATTTTGCACGTTAAATAAATTGACACATGAATTTGAAAAAAACAGACATTAGTTAATGTCTTGAATTTGCACTTTCCCGTTGCGAATTCGCTCTATATTTGGAGGTTAAATAAAATGGAAGATGATTTTAATCATATGGTTCGTATTGCCCGAAGAGATGTAAACGGTAATAAAACCATAGAAAACGCTTTAACTGGTATTAAAGGTGTTGGGAATGCATTATCCCGAGCAATCAGTATTGCAATGGGCTTTGACCTTGATCAAAAAATGGGATATCTTTCTGATGAAGATGTTTTAAAAATTGAGGAAGCACTAAAAGACCCTCAAAAATATGATGTCCCTGAATGGATGTTAAACCGCCGTAAAGATTACGTAACTGGTGAAACTAAACATTTAATTGAATCTGATCTTGTAATGATTCTTCGAGATGACTTAAACAGAATGAAGAAAACTCGAAGTTACAAAGGAAGAAGACACGAAGTTGGTTTACCAGTCAGAGGACAAAGGACCAAATCTACATTCAGAAAAGGTTCATCTGTTGGTGTAAGAAGAAGGAGAGGAAGGCAATAGATCTATTAAGATCATTGTCAAATAAAACTATTAAGGAGATATAGTTATGGGACATCCACGAAAAGCAAGGAAAAAGTACGATACTCCTCCTCACCCATGGAATGCTGAAAGGATTAAGGAAGAAAATAAGCTGGCAACCAAATATGGCTTAAGAAATAAGAAAGAAATTTGGAAAGCCGAAACTATGGTGCGGAGATACAGAAGGGACGCTAGGTACTTACTGGGTCTTTCTACTGAACACACTGAAGGGGAAAGAGAACAGTTATTAGGACACTTAATCCGATTTGGAATGTTAGGAGAAAATGCTCACCTAGACAACGTTTTGGATCTGACTGTAGAAGATGTTCTTCGAAGAAGATTACAAACTATGGTTCACCAAAAAGGTCTATCTAGAACTGCTAAAGAGGCCAGAATCTTTGTTGTCCACGGACACATTGCCTTAAATGGTAAGAAGATTGATTCACCAAGTTATATGGTAAAAAGAGGCGAAGAAGATAATATAGGTTATTATGCTTCATCCCCAGTGGCCAAACAATTCCAAACCAAGCAAGAAAATAAACCTGCTGAGGAAAAAAATAATTAAGAGGCGTTATAATGGCTGAAAAAGAAAAATGGGGTATTGCTAATATTTACTCATCATTTAACAATACAATAATAACCATTACTGATGTTACTGGAGCCGAGACCATTACTCAATGGTCTGGTGGAAAAGTTGTAAGAGCTGACAGACAGGAATCATCTCCTTTCGCTGCTATGGAAGCTGCCACAAGAGCTGCTGACGATGCTAAAGAAAAAGGAATTGTAGGACTGCACATTAAAGTACGTGCTCCAGGCGGAAACGGTCCTCGAACTCCAGGTCCTGGTGCTCAAGCTACAATAAGGGCTTTAGCCAGAGCAGGAATACGAATAGGTAAAATTGAAGATGTAACTCCCATACCTCACGATGGTACCGGAAGGCCTGGAGGTAAGAGAGGAAGAAGGGTCTAATATGGAGATTGAAGTCAAAAAGAAGAATGAGAATGAACTCGTTTTCACGATCAACGGTGCGGATTTGTCTTTTGTCAATGCCATTCGTAGAGTGTGCATGATGGAAGTTCCTAAAATGGCAATTGACGACGTACACATTATTAAAAATGACTCCGCCATGTTCGACGAGGTTCTAGCCCATAGATTAGGATTAACACCTTTGGTGTCTGATTCTGAATCTATTGAAGGTCTGGTATTACCTGAAGAATGTGACTGTGAGGATTACTGCTCTAAGTGCAGTGTTTCTCTGGTTCTAAAGAAAAAAGGACCTGGAGTTGTTTATTCCAAAGACTTATCTTCAGAAGACTCAAGAATAAAACCAGTTTATGATACTATACCTCTTCTGAAACTCAAAGACGACGATGAAGTTGAATTAGAAGCAACTGCCCGATTAGGGATTGGAATGGAACATGCTAAGTGGGAACCAACCACTGCTTGTGCCTATAAATTCTATCCTCAAATAACTATTGGTGAAGGTTGCGAGGGATGTCAAAAATGTGCCGATGTCTGCCCTAGAGGAGTTCTTGAATTCGATGAAAAGGCTAAAGAAGTCAAAGTAGTTGATTTAGAGAACTGTTCCATGTGTAAGAGTTGTTTCCGAGCATGTGAAGCTCGAAGAATAAATATCGGTTTTGATGACCAGAAATTCATTTTCACGATCGAAACTGACGGTTCAACACCTCCGGAAGAGGTTTTAATCAAAGCTTGTGACGTTTTATCAGAAAAAGCGGACAAGATTATTAACATTTTGTGAAGGAGGCTAATCAATGGTAAGAAAAATTACCAAGACTAACCCTAACATTACTGAACTTATTAGGAATCTTAAGAAAAAATCCAACTCAGAAGAAGCAGCTATCTGGAAAGATGTTGCAAAAAGGCTGGGAAGATCTACTCGTAGAAAAGCTCAAGTTAACTTATCTACTATAAATAGACATTCCAGTGATGATGAAACAGTTTTAGTACCTGGAAAAGTTTTAGGAAGTGGAGATCTTAACCACAAAGTACAAGTGGTAGCTCTAGGCTTCTCTAAATCGGCCCAAGAAAAAATTGAAAGTGCAGGTGGAGAGTGCCTTGATATTGGTACCGCTATGGAACAAAATCCTAAAGGTAGCAACATCAGAATCTTAGAATAAATAACGTGGTGTTTTTATGATTATCGATGGAGACGGACACATCTTGGGAAGACTTGCCAGTGTGGTAAGTAAAAAACTTCTCGATGGAGAAAATGTGGTAGTTCTCAATGCAGAGAAGATAATTATCACTGGATCAACGGATTGGGCTTACGCTAGATACAAACAAAGACTCGACAGGGCTAGTATCTCTAACCCTAGGAAAATGGGTCCTAAATATCCTAGAAGACCAGATGATATATTCAGAAGAACTGTAAGAGGAATGATACCTTACCGGAAAACTTCAGGTAGAGCAGCTTACAAAAACCTTAAGGCTTTTGTTGGTGTTCCTCGTGAATTTTTGGAAGTAGAAGCTTCTAAAGTTCCTGAAGCTCAAGCAAGGGATATTAAGAAAAATACAGATCTTGGAGAAATTTCTAAGCTTTTAGGAGCTAAATTTTAATCTAAAGATTATATTTAATTAGGATGTGTAACGATGAAGAAAGTTGTTCATACAAGTGGAAAAAGGAAAACTGCCATTGCTAGAGGCACATTCCACGAGGGAAAAGGAAGGATCCGGATAAATAAATGTCCTGTAGAACTCTACGATCCAGAACTTGCCCGACAGAAAATCGCTGAACCAATAACCTTAGCTGGTGATATCATCAATGATGTTGATATCGACGTTAAAGTTGTTGGTGGGGGAGTTATGGGCCAAGCTGAAGCAGCCCGTATGGTTATTGCTAAAGGCCTGGTCCAGTGGACCAATGATATGGATCTCAAAGAAAAGTTCGTCCAGTACGACAGAACTATGCTCGTAGGAGACCCTAGACGTTCCGAACCTAAAAAGTATGGTGGAAGAGGCGCTCGAGCACGAAGACAGAAGAGTTATCGATAAATTCGATAATTTTTTTAATATTTTTTATCCATACAAATTTATCTTTAATTCGTATTAAAAATATAATAAAAAAAAAGATTGATGATTTGTTATGATCCCAATACGATGTATAAGCTGTGGTAAAGCAGTTTCAGCATATTTTGATGAATATCAAAATAGGACCGCCGAAGGTGAAGATCCTAAAGTGGTTTTAGATGATCTGGGACTTTCCAGATACTGTTGTAGAAGAATGTTAATTGCCCATGTTGAGACCTGGTAAAAGGGGACCGTAGGGTAGCTTGGTCCATCCTCCCAGCCATTGAACAAATTTAAATTTATGTATTAATCATAATTGGCCTATTTATTTTGCCAATTATATGGAGTTATTCCAGATAATTTAAAATAATTTAAGAAATTTTAATATTTATCTGGCTAAATATAATTCTTTCAACTGGAACGGGGATGGTCAACACCGGAACGCTGGAGACCCGAGTTCAAATCTCGGCGGTCCCATCATTTTAACTTCAGTTATTCTTATTAAGAATATATATTAAATAATATAAAATTCTTGATAAGTTTAATAACTCGAAAGTTTAATTAATATTATATCTCAACTCAGATGCAAGAATTATATTTTTTAATCAGTGATTCAACATTTTCGATTTAAATTATTGATTCTTGCTGAATTTAGAATTCAAAAAGAATTCAAAGAATCCTTAATGATCATGGAGGAGAGATTTAATGGTATCAAGTAAATTAACCCGATTTGAAAAAGCTAGAATTATAGGCGCAAGAGCTCTTCAGCTTTCTATGGGAGCAAAACCTTTAGTTAAGGTACCTGACTCTCTGGATCCTATAGATATAGCTACTTTAGAACTTAAAAAGAAAGTTATCCCTTTAGATATAAGAAAATAACCACTAATTAAACCACTATTTTTTCATAAGAGGTGTTTTTGTGGATAGCGTTATTGAAGACGTCCGTGTACGTAAAATTTTAGATAGTAGAGGAAACCCTACTCTAGAAGTGGATGTCATAACATGGAATGGTTTTGGCCGTGCCGCTGCACCCAGCGGTGCCAGTACTGGTTCCAGAGAAGTTGTGGCTTTCCCTGAAGGTGGGGTAGACAAAATAATCGGTGAAGTAGAAGATGTAATATCTTCTGAATTGATTGGAATGGATGCTGAAGACCTGCAAGATATAGATATGGTCTTAAAAGAGATTGATGGAACTGAAAATCTTTCCTCAATTGGTGGTAATACCACGGTTGCTGTTTCCATGGCAGTGGCCAAGGCAGCTGCTGCATCATATAATATGCCCCTATACAAGTTTTTAGGTGGCAATATGAAAACTGAAATTCCTTATCCTTTAGGTAATATGATTAATGGAGGAGCACATGCTGGTAAACACGCTCCGGATATTCAGGAATTTTTAATCGTTCCTGTAGGTGCCAGTAATATTACTGAAGCAGTTTTTGCAAATTCTAATGTTCACAAAAGATTAAAAGAGCTTATTCAAGCCAAAGATAAATCTTTCACTGGTGGAAAAGGTGATGAAGGTGGATGGGCCCCTAATATTTCAAACGACGATGCTTTAGAAATGCAGGCTAAAGCCTGTGAAGAAGTCGGAGATGAAATGGGCATAAAAATCAGGCCTTCTCTGGATATGGCTGCTAGTGAAATGTGGGATGCTTCTCAGGAAAAATATATCTATGGCCAAGAGAACATTGCTCGAGATACTGGAGAGCAAATTGAATTTGTAAAAGAAATTATTGAAACTTACCATATGTTATATGTGGAAGATCCACTGGATGAAGCTGACTTTACTGGATTCTCAGAATTGACAGCTAAAATAGGAGATAAATGCCTGATTTGTGGTGATGACCTTTTTGTAACTAACAAGAATATATTACAGGAAGGAATCGATCAGAAGTCTGGAAATTCTATTATCATTAAACCTAACCAGATTGGAACTCTCACTGACGCTTATGAAACTGTGAAATTAGCTAAAGAGAATCAATACGTTCCTGTAGTATCGCACCGTTCTGGTGAAACTACTGATGAAACTATTGCTCATCTAGCTGTTGCTTTCTCAGCTCCTTTAATAAAAACAGGAGCTTTAGGTGGAGAAAGAATAGCTAAACTAAATGAACTTATACGTATTGAAGAAGAGCTTTCCAATCCTTCAATGGCCATTTTGGATAAATAAAGTTTTGACTTAAATCAGATTGAATAAGTCAGATGAATAATTATTTACTAATTATTCACTATTTTATTTATCAAACTAAAAAACCCATGATTTTTCAAATTATATGGTCTATTGAAGTTATTACAATCATAGTTCAATTTATTTGAACTTTAAGAATACTTATAAAAATATTTAAATGGTAATCTTATAGATTATCCTCACTTTATACTCAAGATAAATTGAATAAATCTCATAAAAATATTCAATACTGATGATTTTGTAAAGTTGACGAGTTTAATCTATTAAATTGTTGAAAAAATGCATCATGTTACTCTATCTATAATGTTAGAATTACAGAGCTATTATTAAAAATTTTAAAAATGAGGTGATATTTTGTCAGAACTATTAATCCCACTGGACAAGTACTTAGCAGCAGGTTTACACATTGGAACTCAACAGAAAACTGGAGATATGGAAAGATACATCTATCGAGTAAGATCTGATGGTTTGTATGTTTTGGATGTTCGCAAAACCAATGATAGAATCATTGAAGCATCAAAATTCTTAGCCAAGTATGATGTTGACGATATATTAGTTGTATCTACCCGACAATACGGACAAGCTCCTGTAAAAAAATTCGGGCAAGTTACCAGTGCTAAAACTATACCTGGACGTTTCATACCTGGAACTTTAACCAATCCTAATTATGCTAAATTTATAGAACCAAAAGTACTGGTTGTAACTGATCCTAGATCTGACTCTCAGGCCATTATTGAAGCTAAACAAATAGGAATTCCTGTTGTTGGTCTTTGTGATACTGAGAACTTACTAGGTAATGTTGACTTTGCTCTTCCTGTTAACAACAAAGGTAGAAAGGCCATTGCTCTTGTTTACTGGTTACTGGCCAGACAATTACTAAGGCAAAAAGGCATAATTAAAGAAGATGAAGACTTAGATATTCCAGCTACTGAATTTGAGCTGAAAATCTAATAACTTAAATTTTTTAATTAAATTGTATCAAATAAAGATTCATAAATTAAAATTCAATATATTGTTATTTAATTATTGAATTGATTTATTAAAGATTATTAAACATTAAAATATTATAAAAAGATTAAAATCGGCAGTGATTTTATGATAAGGAAACCTTCAGTGGCAGGAATTTTCTATGAAGATGATCCGGAATCTCTAAAAAAGAGAATTGAATGGTGTTTTAAACATAGTTTAGGTCCTGGACAAATTCCTGAAGAGGGTAATAATCGCGAAATTAAAGGTGTTCTTGCACCCCACGCAGGATTTATTTATTCTGGGCCTGTTGCTGCCCATTCTTATTCTGAGATTGTAAAAGACGGTTTTCCAGAAACTTTTATTATATTATGCCCTAATCACACGGGAATTGGTTATGGGGTTTCTGTTGCAAAGGAAGGAGTTTGGAGTACTCCCTTAGGTGATGTTGAAATAGATACGGAATTTGCCAGTGAATTATTGAACGATTCTCGTATTTTAGATTCTGATTTAACCGCACACTCTCAAGAACACAGCTGCGAAGTTCATATTCCTTTTTTACAATATTTCCAAAAGGAATTTAAAATTGTGCCTATATCTATTTGGATGCAGGATTTGGAAACTTCCCATGAAATTGCTAGGGCTTTAATAAATGCAATACATAAACTTGAAAGAGATGTAGTTATTATTGCCAGCACGGATTTTACTCATTATGAAACGCAGGAAGTAGCTTCTAGAAATGACCATTATGTACTGGAATCCATTGAAAAAATGGACGAAAAACAGATGATGGATAGAATTTCCAAAATTAATGTTACTATGTGTGGTTATGGTCCCGTAGCAACCACAATTTTAGTTTCCAAGATGTTAAATGCCTCTTATGGAAAACTATTGAAATATGCTACTAGTGGTGATATCACTGGTGATTTTTCGTCTGTAGTGGGATATGCTTCAGCTGTTTTTAAGTAGTCATTAATTCAATTATTAATCTTTTTTAAGAATCTGATACAATTTTTTACTTAGCTAGATCTATATATAGGTATTATATGCAATCTGTAGCTTCTGCACCGGGAAAGGCCATTCTTTTTGGAGAGCATGCTGTTGTTTTTGGTAAACCAGCTATTGCTTTCGCAGTTGATAAAAGAGCCACCATAACCATAAAAAAAGGAAATATTAATAATACTAATATTGCTACTTTTGAATCCCCTATTTTAAATCTAAAAGCAGAACTTGACTTGATTGAGGGGAATATAAAGTTAATTAAAGGCCATTCGGGTATTGTTAAATATGTTCTTGAGGCTGTTTTAAAACTTCACGATGTATCTCCTATTGATATAATATTGGATATGGAAATGCCTATTGGTGCAGGACTAGGATCCTCAGCTGCAGTTACGGTGGCCACTCTAGCTGCTCTGGAAAATTATCATCAAAGAGATATTTTTGTTTCCAAAATTGCTAAAATGGCTCATGAAATTGAAATTAAAGTTCAAGGATCAGCTAGTCCTCTGGATACTACAATTAGTGCCTTTGGTGGCATAATTTATCTATCTGAAAATTCTGAAGTTATTTCTTTGAAATCAGATTTAGAAGATTACATAGTGATTGGTTATACTTCAAGTAGAGGCAACACCGGTGAAATGGTTGCTGGTGTAAAAAAAAGAAGAGATTCCAATCCAGAAATTATGGATCCCGTTATTGATTCTATAGGAAAGATTACCAATGAAGCAAAATCTTTACTTAACCTGAATCAATTAAGTAATGAGAAAATGGAAGCATTAGGGGAATTAATGAACATTAATCATGGCCTTCTTGATGCTATAGGAGTAAATACTCTTGAACTCTCAGATATGGTTTATATTGCTCGTAAAGCTGGAGCTATAGGATCCAAAATCACAGGAGCTGGTGGTGGGGGTAGTATGATTGCTTTGTGTAATGGCAATGGAAACCAGGTTCTTGCGGAACTTAGAAAAAAGGAAAATGCTATAAAAGCTGATTTTTCAAAAAAAGGCATAATAATCCATAAATAATTAAACTAAGACGTTTAATTTGATTATATGCTGAAATAGTTAATACACGGAAATATATGAATATTTAGAATTTGATTATATGCTGAAATAGTTAATAGAATGAAATATTTGAATAAATATCTAATATTTTATTAATAATAATGTAATATCTAAATATAACGTCCATTAAAACAATTATAGTTTATACATAGTTAAGGTGCAAATTATGATGATTTTAAAGCTTGGTGGAAGCATAATTACTGAAAAAGGTGCTAAAACGCCTACTATAAATAATAAAAATCTCAAAAGAATATCTAAAGAAATTAAAAATGCTTTAAATCATCTTAATACCAATGATTCTAATGGATTAATTATTGTTCATGGTGCAGGGTCCTTTGGACATCCATTTGCCAGTGAATATCAGATTGGAAATACAATTTCCAGTGAAGCAGAATTTGAAAAAAAGAAAATTGGATTCTCTTTAACTCAAAAATGGGTTAAAAAATTAAATAGTATGGTATGTGATGCTCTCATTGAAGAAGGGATTTTTGTAGTGTCTATACAACCTTCTTCATTTATAATTACTAGAAATAAAAGAATTGAACTAGCAGATTTAGATATAATAAAAAAATATCTTGAAAATGGTTTTGTTCCAGTTATATATGGCGATGTAGTTTCTGATTTAGAAGAAACTATTAAAATGGCTGTGGTTTCTGGAGACCAAATCATAAATTATCTGGCCAAAAATTTAAGGCCTGAAAGAGTTATTTTAGGCACAGACGTAGATGGAGTATATAATAAAAATCCTAAAAAATACTCAGATGCAGAATTAATTTCAGAGCTTAGTTCATTAAAAGATCTGGAATCACTGGATTCCACAACCAATATTGATGTCACCGGAGGCATGGTTGGAAAAATTAAAGAACTTTTAGAACTAGCTGAAATTGGAATAACCTCTGAGATCATTAATGCTGAACACGAAAATCTTGTTCAAAATGCATTATATGGTGAAAAAGTTCTGGGTACTACTATAAGAAAGAAATAAACAGTTTGAAATATTAAATTAGATATATAATCATTATATACAATATTTGATTTATAATAAATTTGCTTTAAATTACTTAATGATATTTTAAATTCTTTATTAAAAATTCATGATTATCAATTTCAATTTGCATTAATGTTAATAATTTGATTAGTTGCTAATTAGTTACTTAATTAAAATTATACTTAAGAAAAACAAAAATAGCATTAAAATAATCAATATTATATGTTAAGTGTTACTAAATAGGTTAAAGGATCAATGAATATCACAAATAATTCTTAATATTCTGATAAAAACATATTATTGCATAAAAATATTAATTTGGTGGTAATAAATACCAAAAAAATCCAACTTAATTTGAAATGTTTTATAAAAAGTATTTAAAATTTTCTGGGTTAGTTTGGGTTTTATTATTCCTGATTATTTAAACGATTATTTAATAAATCACAATGATTAATTACAAAGGGACGTTAAAATGATTTCAGATAGGAAGTTGGAACATTTATTAATATGCGCGCACTGCGATGTGCAGTATAAGAATAAAAAAACAGGGTTTAATGATATAGAATTTATTCATAGAGCATTGCCCGAATTAAACAAAGAAAAAATTGATTTAAGTACAGAACTCTTAGGGAAAGAACTAAATTCTCCCATAATTATTTCTGCCATGACTGGGGGCCATCCCTCTGCTTTATCATTAAATAGAGAATTAGCTAAAGCAGTTGATAAATTAGGTATTGGTATGGGTTTAGGAAGCCAGAGAGCTGCTATTGAAAACCCAGAACTTATTAATACTTATGATGTGGCCAGAAAAGAAGCACCTTCTTCTCTTTTAATTGGGAATATAGGAGCTCCTCAAATAGAATATGCACATCAAGCAGTTGAAATGATTGATGCTGATGCTTTGGCAGTTCACTTAAATCCTTTACAAGAATCTATTCAACCTGAAGGTGATATAGATGCCACTGGATTTTTAGATTCCATTGGAGAGATAGTAAAAACGGTAGATGTTCCAGTAGTTGCTAAAGAGACTGGAGCTGGAATTTCCTTTGAAGACGCAGTACTTTTAGAAAAAAAAGGTGTTGATGCTATAGATGTAGCAGGTTCTGGAGGAACCAGTTGGGCTGCAGTGGAAACTTACCGCGCTGATGATACTTATATGGGTGATTTATATTGGGACTGGGGAATACCTACAGCCGTTAGTACGGTGGAAGTAACTCAGTCAGTTAATATTCCAGTATTATCTTCTGGAGGAATAAGGAGTGGCTTAGATGCTGCAAAAGCAATTGCTCTCGGAGCTGAATCTGTGGGAATTGCTTTACCTGTTTTAAAAGAAGCTTATATTGGTTATAAAGATATAATTAAAGTTATTGAAAGATTCCAAGAGTCTTTAAAAGTAGCCATGTTTCTGGTTGGGGCATCTAATTTAGAGGAATTAAAATCATCTAAATTAATTATAAGGGGCCAAACAAGAGAATGGTTACAAGAAAGGGGCTTTGATACACAAAAATACGCAAGGAGGTCATAACGTGAGCGTAGAAGTTATTGCTATTGGTGGATATGAAGAAATAGGAAAGAACATGTCTGCTGTGAAGGTAGGAGACGATGTAGTAATATTTGACATGGGAATCCACCTGGACCGATTACACATTCATGAAGATACTGATATATCACGAATGCATAGTTTAGATTTAATTGAAAGAGGGGTTATTCCAGACGATACTCTGATGAAAGATGTCGATGGAAAGGTTAGGGCCATTGTATTCACCCATGGGCATCTGGATCACATTGGTGCAGTAGCCAAGTTAGCCCATAGATATGGGGCACCTATTATTGCTACACCTTATACTCTAGCTCTTTTAGAGAGAACTATCAAAGGAGAAAAGAAATTTAGTGTTACCAATAGGCTACAGGTTTTAAATGCTGGTGAGAAATGTCAAATATCTCCTGATATAACCTTGGAGTTTATTAATGCTACTCACAGTATTCCTCAAGCAGTTATGGCAGCTTTGCATACTTCTGAAGGAATAGTGGTATATGCTAATGATTTTAAATTTGATAATCACCAGAAAATATCTTCTCCACCTGATTACAGCCGGCTAAGAGAACTAGGACGAAAAGGAGTTCTAGCACTTATAGTGGAGACTACTCGAGCAGCAGAGATGCAAGAAGTAAAGACTCACTCTGAAAAAGTAGCTAAAATGGTATTAGAAGATATTATGTTAGGCCCAATGGAAGAAAAGGAGGGAATGGTGGTCACCACTTTTTCTTCACATATTGAGCGAATTCAAGCTATTAGTGATATAGCAAGCCAAAGTGATCGTCAAATGCTACTTTTGGGCCGTTCAATGGAGAGATATTGTTCTTTAGCAGAAACAATGGGTATTCTTAAACTTCCACCTAATGCCAGTATTTATGGAAGTCCTAAATCTGTAAGCAAGGCGCTTGCTCGGGCGGAAGATAAAAGAGAAGATTATTTATTAATTACAACCGGTCACCAGGGAGAACCTGATGCATTACTACCTCGTATTGCTAATGCAAAAACTCAATTTAATATTCAAAGAGGAGACAATGTAGTAATATCTGCTCCGGTTATTCCTAATCCTATGAATATAGCAAATAGAAATCTTATGGAAAGACGTTTAGGTTCTAGTGGGGCCAGAATATACAGTAATGCTCATGTTTCAGGGCATGCTGGAAGAGAGGACCACCGGGACTTTATAAGAATGCTAAACCCAGTACATATCATTCCATCACATGGGGATCTTAACATGTTATCTGCTTATGCAGAACTTGCTGAGGAAGAAGGGTATAAAATGGGTAATGATGTTCACGTACTTAGAAATGGACAAGCACAAGTTTTTGATGGAGGGGTTTGATGAGTGAAGTAATCGAAATTCTAAAAAAATATTCTGCAAGCATTGATCATGAAATTGAAGAAGCATTATCAAGTATTAATCCAAAGGCACTTCGTGATTCATCAAATCACCTTACAAGTGCTGGCGGGAAAAAAATAAGGCCGTCTCTTGCGGTTTTAAGCTGTCAGGCGGTAGGTGGAAAACCAGAATACGCTTTAAAAACAGCAGCAGCTATAGAATTGATCCACACTTTCTCATTGATTCACGACGATATAATGGACAAAGATGACATGCGCAGAGGAGAACCATCAGTGCATGTTCTTTGGGGTGAACCTATGGCTATTCTAGCAGGGGATACTCTATTCTCCAAGGCTTTTGAAACTGTCATTAGGACAAAGATCGATGTTTCATCTTATAAGCGAGTTAATGAAGCTTTAGCAGTAGTAGTTGATTCATGTATAAAAATATGTGAAGGCCAAGCTTGCGATATGAGCTTTGAAGAACAATTCGATGTTAAGGAATCAGAATATATGAATATGATCTACAAAAAAACCGCTGCATTAATAGCTGCTGCTACCAAGGCCGGGGCTATTATGGGTGGAGGAAATCCTGAGCAGGTGGAAGCATTATCCGAGTATGGTAGATTAATTGGCCTTTCTTTCCAGATACAAGACGACTATTTGGATGTTATAAGTGATGAAGAATCATTGGGGAAACCTGTGGGTAGTGACATTGTTGAAGGAAAAATGACTTTAATGGTGGTTAAGGCATTAGCAGAGGCTTCTCCAGAAGATAAAGAAACTCTAATTACTATTCTTAAAGAAAATAATCCAGATAGGGTAGATGAGGCCATTAGTATCTTTGAAAAATATGGTTCCATTCAATATGCTCACGATTTGGCCCTGGATAATGTGAAGAAAGCGAAGGAACTACTTGATATATTGGATGATTCTGAAGCAAAAGATGCACTTTTATTGATTGCTGATTTTGTTTTACAAAGACAGCATTAAAAGATGATAAAATAAATAATTAAATAACTATAAATTGTCTTAAATTAATTTAAGAAGATTAATTAAGTAATTTATTCAGAGATTTAAATAATCATAGCCTATCTAAAAATGGATAATTAGTTTAAATTATTGAATTTTCTTAAATTTTATTAATTCTTATTTAAAAATTTTAATTATATATTATTATATTTTAGTATATTCAATTTATTATATCTGATATTAATCAAAGTCAGATTTGTAACGAATTACTGCTCCAATCAGGCAACACAATTAATTTACCTGCACTGGAAAGTTTATATACACGGTATTTTCAATTTAAAGTTCAATATAACGATAGAAATCTATTCAATGGGTGGTTCTATGAGTGATTTAGAAAATGTGATTTATAAATATTCTCTAATTAATGCAATTAAACACAAGGGCAAGGCCAATGATGGGGCAGTGGTTGGTTCAATAATGAGTTCTGAGCCGGAACTCAGAAAAGAATCCAAAAAGATTGTTCCACTAGCAAAATCAATGGTTGAAAAAGTCAATTCCCTGAGCTTTGAAGATCAATCATTTGAACTTGAAAAGTTAGGTGGTAAAGTAGAAGAAAAAAAGAAAACTGAGGAAAAAGGCCTAAGTGATCTACCTGAACCTCATGAAAATGTTGTTTTAAGATTCGCCCCTAATCCAAGCGGACCGCTACATATTGGTCATGCCAGAGCAGCAGTTTTAAACCAGGAATATGCAAAGCGGTACAAAGGTAAATTAGTACTGCGTATTGAAGATACAGATCCACGTAGAGTTTACATGGATGCATATGAAATGATTCCTGAAGATCTGGCCTGGATGGGAGTAGAGTGTCATGAAACATTTATTCAAAGTGATAGAATTCCCATATATTATGATTATGCAAAAAAACTCATTGAATTAGGCCAGGCTTATATGTGCTCTTGTGATGGAGGAGAATTCAAGAAGTTAAAGGATAATTGTCAGCCTTGTCCATGTCGGGACTCATCTGTAGAAGAAAGTCTTAAATCCTGGGAAAAAATGTTCAATATGGATGAAGGTGACGCTGTTTTAAGAGTTAAAACTGATATAAATCATAAAAATCCTGCGATTCGTGATTGGGTGGCTATGAGGATTGTGGATGCAGAACATCCTAGAATCGGTTTTAAATACAAAATTTATCCTATGATGAACTTTTCAGTGGCTGTAGATGATCATTTAATGGGAATAACTCATGTTTTAAGAGGAAAAGACCATTTGGCCAACTCAGAAAAACAATCTTATCTTTACAGCCACTTTGGATGGGAAATTCCAGCATTTATTCACTATGGGCGACTTAAAATGGATGATGTGGCCTTAAGTACTTCCCAAGCACTTGCTGGAATTGAAGAAGGAAAATATTGGGGATGGGACGACCCTCGTTTAGGAACTATTAGAGCTATTGCTCGAAGAGGAATCACTCCAGATTCCATTCAGGAATTAATGAAGGAAATTGGGACTAAAATTTCTGATTCAATTATAAGTTGGAAAAAAGTTTATGGATTAAACCGTAATATCCTTGAGGAGACTGCAAACCGTTATTTCTTTGTGTGGAAACCAAAAAGAGTTACCATTCAAGAGGTTCCAGATGAAGTATGTCAAAATATTGAAAGGCCCCTACATCCTGACTTTTTAGAGCGAGGAGAGCGGAATTTACTATTTAATGGTGAAGTTTATTTAGCAGCGGACGATTTAAAAGCTACCATTTCTGAAAAATCTGAATCTGAAATTAAAGCTGGAAGCGATGGAAAAATCTTAAGGTTAATGGATGCCGTAAATGTTTCTCTCAATGGTGAAAATGTTATCTATCACAGCCAATCTTTTGAAGATGCCCGCTCTATAAAGGCCCAAGTAGTTCAGTGGGTTCCTGCTGATGATAATATTTCTGCAGAAGTGGTAATGCCTGATGCAAGTATTGTTGAAGGATTCTGTGAACCGGATTGCAGAAAACTTTCAGTAGATGATGAAGTCCAACTAGAAAGATTTGGATTTGCTCGGGTGGATGAAATAACATCAGAAAAGATAAAATTCTACTTCACCCATAAATAATTTCATATTTATGAAATGATATTAATTTAAAATAAAATATTTAAATTTTCATGTAATTTATCATTAAATTCACTAAAATAATATTAAAAAGGATAATGTGGTATTATGCCAGTAAAAATAAATGAAAACTATTTATTGCTTAAAAGCAGCTATATATTCGCTGAAATCAATCAAAAAGTGAATAAATTCCAGGAAGAAAATCCAGATGCACCTATTATTCGTATGGGGATAGGGGATGTCACTAGGCCTTTGCCCCAAGCAGTTATTAAAGAATTCCATAAAGCAGTGGATGAAATGGGCCAGAGTGAGACTTTTATGGGTTATGGGCCTGAGCAAGGCTATTCTTTTTTAATAAAGGATATTATTGAAAATGATTTCCTACCAAGAGGAATAGAACTCTCTGAGGACGAGGTTTTTGTGAGTGACGGTGCCAAGTGTGACACGGGTAACGTACAGGAAATATTTGGTCTGGATAATATAGTGGCTGTAACTGATCCAGTTTACCCAGTTTATGTGGAAACTAATGTGATGGCTGGTAGAACAGGCCCTATGGGTGAAGATGGAAGGTATCAAAAGCTTGTTTATCTCCCTTGCACAGCGGAAAATGATTTCGTGCCGGAACTACCATCAGAACCAGTGGATTTGATTTACTTGTGTTTCCCTAACAACCCTACTGGAACTACTCTAAACAAAGACCAGATGGTTACATGGGTAAACTATGCCCGAAAAAACAAGGCCATAATTCTCTTTGATGCTGCCTATGAATCTTACATAACTGAAGATGATATACCTCATAGTATTTATGAAATAGAAGGAGCCAAAGAGGTGGCCATAGAATTTAGAAGTTTTTCTAAAAATGCAGGGTTCACGGGGACCCGATGTGCTTATACTGTGGTACCTAAAGAACTCATGGGATATGATGAAGAAGGCAATGCTCAGGCCATTAATCCCTTGTGGAATAGAAGACAGACTACAAAGTTCAATGGTGTTTCATATCCTATACAAAAAGCAGCACAAGCAGTTTACAGTAATGAAGGACAAAAAGAAATCGCGGAATCAATTGAATACTACATGAAAAATGCAGCTATCATTCGGGAAAGTTTGATAGAAATTGGCCTAAATGTTTATGGTGGTATAAATTCCCCTTATATCTGGGTTAAAACCCCGGAAGGTATGGATTCCTGGGGATTCTTTGATTTGCTATTGACTGAAGCCAATGTTGTGGGAACTCCAGGGGTAGGATTTGGCCCTAGTGGAGAAGGTTACTTCCGTATAACTGCATTCAATACTCTGGAAAATACTAAAGAAGCTATGGATAGGATCTCAAAATTATCCATCTAAATTTTCTTTTCCTATTTTAAAAATTAAAAGGTTCATAAAAGTCTTTTTATAAATACTTATTTTTAAATTTAATTACAATAAATAGGTTATTTGTAAATTCTATTAATTAATGTAATTAATTTAAATGAATAATATGTGTTAGGATCTATTTTTGTAAGTTATTTCCTTAAATTTAATGATAAATGTTGTTCCCTCAGATGTTTCTAGAGTTAAATCCCCATCAATCTGGTTTATTAATGAATTTACAAGCAATAAGCCTAATGACTTAGTATTCTTATAATCTAATGACTTGGGAAGTCCTACTCCATTATCGCTTACTTTAAGTGTAAATAAATCTCTCTCTTTATAGAAATCAATTGTTATTTTACCTTTTCTTTCTTCGGGAAATGCGTATTTAAATGCATTTGAAACAAGTTCGGTTAATATCAGGCCACAAGGAATTACAGTATCAATATTTATTTCAATTTTTTCGGCATTAATATTCAGTTCTATTAAGTCAGGATTAGAAGCATAGGTTCCTAAAAGATCTAAGGATAAACTGTTAATGTATTCACCAAAATTAATACTTGAAAGGTTTTCTGATTTATAAAGCCGTTCATGTATCATGGACATGGATTTTACTCTGCTTTGACTTTCTTTAAAGATATTAATGGTCTCAGGATCAGTAATTTGTCGTGATTGCAAGCTTAGAATGCTTGATATGATTTGCATGTTATTTTTGACTCTGTGATGGATTTCTTTAAGAAGCACTTCTTTTTCTTCTAATGATTCTTTTATTTTTTCTTCTGCTTTAACTCGTTTTAAAATCTCATCTTCCGCTGAATTATAAAGCTGTCTTATTTCTCTAAAGGAGATTATTTGTCTGATGATTACTAATGCAATAATTAGAGTTCCCACCCATATTACTGTCTCTAAATTAGTTAGCTGTTTCTGATGGTAACTCCAGGCGAAAGTCAAATAAGCTAAAATTATCCAAATGAATGGCAAATAAGATGTCCATTCTGGACGAATTACTGCTTCTTTAGTTTTATTTTTAGATTTATCAGGATTTCCGTTTCGTTTTTGAATAGATGCATTGATTTGAAGTATGCCGGCTAATCCTATAAGTAAAAATCCACTTATCCAACCAATATCTATTAAACTGCCGGATTCAAAAGTTCCATGAATTGTTTGGTAAATAAAAAATATATCACTAATTATCTGAAAAAATACACCTGCAGCTAATAAAAATAATGTATTTTCTTTTATACTATTGATTCTGCTATAAATCAAGTCTAATAAAGCGAATAATAGCATAAAATCTAAAATAACGTAAGATAAAAATAAATATGCTGATGGGAGGTTTCCTTCCACATTCGTGAATAATGGAACAATTAGAAATGTCCATAACAACATAGCTGTTGTTATTCCAACAACTAAAATATCTAAAACAATTTTTGATAAATCTAATCTATTAAAATGAGCTCGAGGCAATAAAAATATTCCTAAAACAAATAATGGATAATATGCTAAATAAAATATGTCCGATATGGAAAAAATAGGACTTTGATTTAAATAAAGCTCTATATATCCCCATGAGATATCTCCCAGAGTAAAAAATAACTGTCCGATACCTAAAATCAACCAGGCCAAATATACTCTTTTTCCATATACTTTTGAAAGTTTGGCAGCGTATAACAAACTAATTACTGCCAATAAATTTATTAGAGGGGTAATTATGTCACTGAAAGCTGATTTAATATAGGTATCATTTCTAAAAAATAGGATGGTGATTGTAAATATAATTAAAATTAATAGGGATATTATTGATGCATTTCTGAAAGAAATCGTTCCATCTCTATTTATTAAAATTGCCATAAATTCCCTCCAAGATTGCAAAAATTTTTATTTTTAATATAAAATTAATTTACTAAAAATGTCATTAATTATTAAATTTTAGTAAGGTTATATAAATAATAGATTAATAAAAAGTCAATTATCTGGTTAATATTTGTTACTAATAATTATAAAATAAAAAAAATAATTAAAGTATTTATTAGTTTTCCAAGTCACTGTACAGGTATTGATAAGTAAAAGCTGCTAATATGGCACCAATTACGGGCCCTATCACATAAATAGGGAAATAATACCATAAATTAGCCCCACCAAATATCAAATCGCCTAAATAAGGCCCAAATGTTCGGGCGGGATTTATTGATGCTCCAGTTATATTTCCCAGAGTAGTAATAATTCCCGCTACGGTTAATCCGATTATTATGCCTGCAAATCCTGACGGGGCTTTTCTATCCACCGCTACACCCATAATGGTGATCATCAACAGAAATGTACCTATAGCCTCAGCAATTATGGCTGGAACATACCCGATTCCAGGAAACGGGGCTGTAGCTCCTAAACCACCTACGGTAACAGCACTCATTCCTACTATGGATGCGAATAATATACTGGCCACGCTGGCCCCTGCTAACTGGGCAGCTATATAAGGTCCTACATCACGGGAAGGGAATTTCTTTATAGACCATAATCCCAAGGTGACTGCGGGGTTTATATGACAACCAGATATTCTTCCAAAAGCGTAAATACTGGCCATTATTGCTAAACCAAATGCTAAACCTATGGCTAACCAATCTGCAAAACCACCTAAAGTACCAATACCTATATTAAAGCTGTTAGGGGGTGTTTGACCCTTACTAATCATTAAAGTAATTACTGCAGCTCCTGCTCCAAAAAAAACTAAAAAGAATGTTCCAATAAACTCCGCCAGTGATCTTTTTGCTATGGAAACCATTAAGATCCCTCTTTAAGTGCCCCGTAACAATAACGGCATAAAATTCTTGGCAAGGTTTTATCCATTTTTTCAGCGGGAAATGGATAACCCCCGGACCATACTTCAGTTTCTTCTCTTATAGAATGTTTCATGCACAAACCCATTCCACAAACAATGCAAATGGCCACAGCATCACTATCTTTTCCTTCTTCTGCACAGATATAACATTTCATTTTATTCACCCCAAATTAATTTAATTTTCTAAAATTATTTTTAATTCAAAAAATAAATTTATGAATTAATTTAATGGATTGAAATTACACCGATTCTTTCCATTGGCAGTGGGAGTGTCTAAAGTCCACTAATGATGCGGCTGCACAGTTTTTACAAGTTCTAGCTGGGGATGCAGCATTTTCCTTGTGAAGAGCTATAATATTGGTCATTAATGTGGCCGTGACCGGTTCACTGGTTAATAAACATGGATAATCAGCTAATCTCATTAATGATGAGTATCGGACTGTTATAGCGCAAGCAGGATATGTGTATCTCTGTGGATTCATAACAACTTCATTCTTATCTACCGGACTTAAATCAACTTCAAATCCAGCAATTTTAGGTTTCAATGGCCCTTGAGAACCGTTTTTAACTCTTCTAGCTTTATCCAGATGGCCCCAACCTCGATATATCATATCCATGAAATCACAGTTATGAAGCTCGGCTGCTGCTCCACGGTCTGGTTTGAGCTGTACAAAGTTATGGAATCTTTTGGTTAACAGATCAACCACCATAGGTGCATTAAAACCGTCTAATTCTAGAATGTACTCTACTGCACATGCTGATGAACCAGTGGCCAGTGATAATATTTCATATTCACTTTTAAAATTAGGCAATGCGTTGTTTAATGTTTGATCCATAACATCAGTGGTAGCTTCAATTATGGCCATGGTCATATCGTCTTTACACATATTAAATGTGGACTGGGCAATATGGTGTGAAATATCTCCTACACAGTAGGCCGGCACAGTTAGTATATTTGCATAATGCACATCATCATCCACGGCATTTTTTATAGTTTTTTCCATTTTTTGCCGGTACTGGGACATATAGGTCCTAACATCAAATGAAGTGTGGCCTAATGAGTCCATTAATTTGGCCTGGGCATCAACGGGTTCTTGATAGATGTATTTGACCATTTCTATTTCTTTTTCCACGGCCTGGCTTACAGTAGAGCCTTTTTCAACTTCACTACCAAATACTTCTCCTATTCCATAAGAGGTATTCATTCCCCAGGATTTTGCAGATAATATGGCCTGTTTATGGGCTTCTGGCATATCTGTAGTTTTTAATATTTGATTTACCACATTACTAGTACTTCCTGGAATCAAGGCAAAATCGACTACACATGTTGGTCCATAGAATCCGCCGTATCTACGTACTACTTCTCGTCCAACTAAAGCTTCTGCTTTGGAAATTGCATCAATAAATTTATTCATGCTTTTTTCAAATTCAGGGTCTTCATCTCTTAATATTTCTAGAATTACCGGGGTCTGATAATGTTCTACAAAAGGATCATCTTCAGGCCGTATGGTATCTGTTAAGCTGGTTAAAATGTTGTAATGGGATGTAACAGAGTCCACATGTAAATCTATTACGGATTTACTTTGATTACCAACTGCTTTCATTTTTTGTACTACATCAAAGTAGGCCTTGGTGTCTTTTATATGGAATTTTGACCCCCTCTTTGATTTTACAGTGTCAACATCTGCTCTTTGTGCAGATACTGCTTCTTTAACCATTTTTTCATATACCTCTGACATTAAATCACCTTCAGGATAAAATTTTAAGATATTTTTGGTCGTATAAATACATTTTATATTTTTGTTTTTGAGACTTAATGTTATTTTCTATTTTTTTGTATTAATGTTGATTTTACTTTAATCAAGATTTGAGAAATTGTTCTGTTATATTAGTGGCACTCGATTTTATTATTACTTTATTTTTAAGAATTCTCACCATAACTATATATAGTGCATCAAACACAGTTTTATTAGTCATTAAGTTGACTAATATTGGATGTGAAAAATTTGTTTGGAAATAATTACGGTAATGACAATAAAGGTAATTCTTCTCCTATTAATGAAGGAGACGAATATGATGTTAAAATTGAAGATATGGGAAGAGACGGAGACGGAATAACCCGTATTGAAGGTTTTGTGATTTTTGTTTCAGGCGCTAAAGTTGGCGATGAAGTAAAAATTAGAATTAACGCTACTAGAAGGAACTTTGCCTTCGCTGAAATAGTAGAATAAATTTAAACTTATAATTTTCTATTTACAATATTCATAATAAGAATTTTTTTCTATTTGTGAATTATTTAATTTGAATAATTATAATTTTAATTCTTTTATATTTTTAGTTTTGACCTGTTTTTTTAAGATTTTATTTTGTTTAATTATTAATTTTGTTAATTATTGTTTTTGTGATATGGTATCTTATTTTTTGTATAATTTTTATTACTATTTTTATAGTTTATAATACCTGATGATTTTTTTTATATTTGTGCTAATTTTTTTACGAATAATTGTTTTTTAAATAAAAATACTTAAAAATTAAAATATTTACTTAGTAAATTGCTGATTTTAGGGATGAAAACTTTAAGTTCGTAATATAGAAGTTTAGCGAAGTTAAATCTAATTATTTTTAGTAAATTTTAACCTAAAATAAGCATTCAAAACATTAGTATTTAATCAACATCATATAGGGGTAGCAACATATTTACCTAATTTTTTTAGTTTTTACCAATAACATGTTGAAAATAGATTAAATCTAGTAGTAATATTAAGATAATATTAGAAGATTTTTTTTTGGGAATATTAGAAAGTTCAAAAATTCATAAACGATACTACTTTAATCTTATAATTTCAAGACATATTATTTTAATTTACATCAGCTAATTCAGGTTCAGTACCATTTAAAATGATTTTATAGCCTTCAAGAGATAATAATTCATTCAAACGCTTAAGAACTTCACTATGGATTCTCGGATCGTAGTATTCTTTCGGATGTCCCAATCTTAATAAAACTTTATCTATTGAAGGGGAATCATTATTGTATTCTTCTAAACAATCTAATGTCCACCATTTACGAGTATCATTTCCAAATGAAGGACAATCAAGTCCAGCATCATTAAAAATTTTGGTAAGTCTCTACCTTTCCTATAACATGGACAGTCTGAATCGTCATCATCACAAAGTTCTGCTGCTAATTTATCTCCACAAATCAAATCTGCAACCTTATCAAGAATTTTATTATCTAAAAACATGTTTACTCCATATCAAAGTTTAATTAATTAATTTAAAAATTTAGTAACATCTATTATTAGATTATTAATTATTAAGTATTCTTTTTTGCACTGGAACCATCACATATAACTGTTATTTTTTTAGAAAAAACAGGATCCAATCAAATACAAAAAGAACATTTAAAATAATTATTATTTTGTGGTTTTAGGGAAGTTAAAAGATTCAAGAGGTACCCATGATTTTTCTTCCCTAAAATCACTTTATTCACACAAATCTGCTAGTGGTTTTATATGATTTATGTTATAAGGGATCAAATTTGAATTTAGAGGACCTACATAGAAACATATTCTCAAACTCTAAATATTTTTCTTTAATCCCCATCATATTATGCTACTAAGTAATATTTAACATATAATATTTAACTCCAAACCAAAAAAAATATATATTTATTCTTCCTTCAGAGATTAAAACCATTTAACCCCGTTATTAATTACTAATTTATTTAAAGTAATATCAACTTTCATTTGATTAAATAGTAAAAGATAATTAATAACTTATTAAATACTTTTATAGAGAGTTTACATAGGGGTTGAAATATTGGATTTGATAGACAACTTAAAACAAATATCTGAATCTATAGATAAACAAAAAGACAATGTATTAACTGAGGAAGCAACTAAAAACGCTTTAATTATGCCTTTTATAAACGCATTGGGTTATAATGTTTTTGATCCATCAGAAGTAGTACCTGAATTTAATGCTCACTTCGGTACTAAAAAGGATGCTAAAGTTGATTATGCGATAATAATTGATGATAAACCTGTTATTCTTTTTGAATGCAAACCTTGCAATGCAAATCTTGATATTAATCATGAATCACAACTTTTTCAATATTTCTCTGCAACGGAGTCCAAATTTGGAATATTAACCAATGGAATTGACTATTTATTCTTTACTGATATCGAAGAACCCAATAAAATGGATTCTAAACCATTCTTTGAATTTAACATGCAGGATATTAGGCCAGATATTGTAAAAGAATTAAAAAAGTTTACTAAAACAGCTTTTGATTTAGATGAAATCTTATACTCTGCTAGTGAGCTAAAATACACAAGAGAAATTAAAAAAATACTTGCTAAAGAACTAGAATCACCATCCGAAGACTTTGTAAAATTTTTTGCTAAACAAGTTTATACTGGAATACTAACTCCTAATGTAAAAGAGAAGTTTGAAGGAATAACAAAAATAGCACTTAATCAATTCATTAAAGATAAAGTGAATTCTAGGCTAAAAACAGCTTTAGATGTATCTGATGACAAAGAAACTATTAAAGAAACAGAAGAACCAATCACTAGTTCAAAAAATAAAATTCTTACCACAGAAGAGGAGTGGGAAGGTTTCTATATTGTTAGAGCAATTTTAAGTGAAATAATAGATGTGGATCGTGTAGCTATTAGGGATAAAATAAGTTATTGCGGAATTTTATTAGATGACAATAATAGAAAACCGATCTGCAGATTACATTTCAATTCTTCCCAAAAATATCTAGGATTATTTGATAAAAATAAAAAAGAAGAAAAGATTCCTATTGATTCAGTTAAGGACATTTACACTCATTCTACTAAATTAAAGGATGGCCTAAATAAAATGATCCTAGAATAAGATTTTTAAATCTTTTTTTCTATTAATTCTTTTAATTCTTCCATATTATTTTCAAGCTTTTTTAATGATTTTTCCATAGTCTCTAGTCTTTCAGGCTGTTTTTTTTCTTCAGCTGGATTTTTCACAGCCCATGAGGCCAGTGATGCAATTAAAAAACCTACAAAAGTTATTCCAACAATCATTAAAATAGCAGTTATTATTCTCCCATTACGAGTTATGGGATTTATATCTCCCCCACCGACCAATGTGGTGGTTAAACTGTACCATAATGCATCATACAGGTTATGAACATTATTATTTATCCCATCTTCTATAAAATAAAAAAATTACGGTTCCACCTACTATTGTGAATAATAAAATAGCTAATGCTTCAGTTAGATGAGTTCTTCCCAGGAATTCAGTTAATTTACTGAGATCCTTCTTGAATAAAGTCAATATTTTCAATAATTTAAATATTCTAATAAATCGGAATGCTCTTAAAAAATCAAGTGGAATAAACGCTATAATATATACCAATTACTTTTTATAAATTTAATTCTTTCTTCAGATTTGTTTAAATTATAACAGAACTCAATAAACAGAATCAAACAAAGTATCAAATCAAAACGATAAATATAATCAAGTAAAACAGGATTCACACTACTGAACATAGAATAAAATATCAATACTACATCCACTACAATTAAAATCATTAAAATAATGTCTTTAGCTTTGATATACGACTCCTTAACTATCATGAAGTCCCCTTTATCATAATAATAGAATTATCAGGTATTAATAAGTTATTAAATAAAATTGAAATTAATACACTGAAACATCACATATAATATTACACGTAAAATTAAAAATTAATCAAATATAAAATATAACGACTTTAAAGTAAACAATATTTCTATATCATGAAATTATATTAATTGAATAAGAAAAAAAGAAATTTACATTTCTATGGCCTGAGGACTATATTTAAAAATAGGATAATAAAATAAAATAATATAATTTATAATAAAATCAACTAAAATTAATTATTCAATAGAAATACATTCCCAAGGTTGGGCCTCAGTATCTATAGTTGCGAATATCTCTTTTTCAACATCTTTGAATAGATCTTCACAAGTGAATTCTAAATCGGCTGATTTTTGAACAGGATACATTTTTCCTCTTCCACTTTTAACAACTATCTCTCCCTCTCGGGTTATGCCTACTACTAATTGTTTTATTTCTTTTGCCATATTAGTCAACCTCACCAAAACTTTTTAGAAAATATCTTTTAAAATAAAATTTTATAAAAATTAGAAAAGTTATAGTTATCATTTGATTTGTGATCCTACTTCAAATCAAACAATAACTAAATTACTCATTTAGGGCAAACCTAAACAAGCAATTATTATATTGTTAAACTTGCTATTTAAATATCTGGTTAAACTGAAAAAACTAAGAAAATATAAAAAAATAAATAATTAATTCAGTAAATAAACTGAATAATTCAAATAAGATGCTATACTAACCCATATCAAATAAGGCACTAAAATAAGGCCGGCTGGTTTGGATATAATATAAAATGCAAATATATTAAGCCATATAGCAATCCATAGGAAGAATATAATTACAATTCCACCTACTATGGAGTGTAATCCAAAGAAAACTAAGGACCATGCTAAATTAAGGGCCAACTGAACTGCGAAAATAATTATGGCATATCTAACTGCCTTTCTTTCCAATCCTTCTCTCCAGACTAAAAATAGAGCAATTCCCATCAGAACATATAAAGTTGACCAGATTGGCCCAAATGCCCAGTTCGGTGGGGTCCATTCAGGTTTGGCCAGGGCAGAATACCATGTTGTAATTTCAGGTAAGGTTGCCAGACTGCCAATAGTTCCAGTTACAAATACAATCAAAATAGAAAAGATTAGTTTGGGTATTTCTTTAATATTGAAACTTTCCATTTTTTATCTCCATATAGTTATAATCAAAATTTCACGAAAACTGACTTTATTTATAACATTATTCTGTTTTTTAATTCTTATTAAGTTTTTTAACAGTGATTTGTTTTGTTTTTTTAATCGAGAAATTGAATGAGTGGAGATTACAAACACAAATTGAAGAAATGTTCGTATATGATGTAGATACCCTATACTGGCTGATTTAAATAGGTGTATTTTTAAGATTCTATTTGGCCTAAAAATAATAGAATTTTATAATTTGATTTTAGAATAAAAATAATGACTTAAAATGATTATATTTATTTTTTATTTTTTTCTTGAAAATATTGGCCGGAACGTATTTACCACTATTTTGACGTAACAAGTTTTCATAAAGAAAAACATCTGTGGGGTGTTATTTAAAAATCTGAAATTTTTAAAAATTGAAAAAAGAATAGAAAATAAAAATTAATAAAGAATTTTCATTTTTTATTTCTGCAATCAAAACATAAATCTGTGTCTGTATTGGTTTTAAATATTTTTCCACATTTTTTGCAATTGATCTGTCGCAGAGTTGATTCTTTATCTACAATATCCAGTGAACACGAACACTTCCAACCCATTTTCCCTTTAAGTTCTGCCTCAAAGGCTTTATCTACTTCACAATCTTTTGCCATAACTTTTCCTCAATTTTTTTAAAAATACTTATTATTGTTTTGATTGCTATCTATTTTTAATTCAAGTTTAGCAAATACTTTTTGATATGAATATTATGATTTTGAAATAGGTATATTTATTAAATTATTGTCATTAATAAATAAACTAATAATAAGTAAAAGCATTATATATTCATTTTTGCAGAATTCGATTAATTTAAATAGGAGTAGTAAGTACACATAATAAAGTTAAAATTACTTCATTCAAAATTATAAAATTTTAGATTATTAATTTAGATATTTACTAAATTCAGAGTATTATGAAAAAATATATAACTTTAATATTCCTAGCATTGATACCTATTCTTTTTGTATCTCCTGCTATGGCCTGGTCAGTAACCAATCATCATGATATTGCAGAGCAGACATATTACTCACTGCCTGAGAATGTATCCAAAAATCTTAATTTAGATTTAATGATAGATGGTTCAGATGATCCAGATACTAAATTCTTAGATTTTAAATACCATGTTTATCCTTATAATCTTGAAAAGGCTAAATACTGGTCAAATCAGGGAAAAATTAGTTATAAAAATGGTAATTATGATTATTCTAGCTATTGCTATGGTGTGGCCACTCATTATATGTCTGATGGTCTTGCTGGCCCTCATTTTGAAAGTGGAACGTCTAAGCCTTTGCATACATTATATGAAATTAGGGCGATGTTTTTAAAACCAAAAATATCTTATTATTCAGGAAATTTAAATTCTATTTTCCAAAAAAATCATATAAAAACCAAAGAAAGCTGGGAAAATTGGATAAGTGTAGGTGATGATTCAAATATTCAGACTGACCTTAATAGGGCAGGCAGTGCATCTTATAGTGCAGTTTATAACTCCATAGAAAGTTAATTTATAGTAGGATTTAGATTAATCATATCTTCAAGTTATATCCTATTTAATTTTTACTTTTATTTTACTTTTTTTGATTATTAACACGTTTTTTATCTTCTGATATTTTTTTAGGAAATATTCCCCTCATTTTTCCTAAAAAACCTTCTTCTGATTCTTCTTTTTCTCTTTTTAACTCTTTTATTAAATCTTCCTTAGAGTTTATCTCTTTTTTAGCCTCTAAAAGTTCTTTATTTTTTCCTTTGAGCTGGTTTTCAATCTCCAAATATTCCTTTTCTATTTTTTGTAATTGTGAAATTTTAGTATCGGCGTTTATATCCGTATAATACTTCAGATTCACTTTAAGTTCTTTCAATTCTCTTTCCAGAGCAATATTTCGTTCAAGATAATCATCATATTCTAATTTGCGCTGCTGTAAGAGTATATCCATTCTGAAATAGTCTTCAGCTTTGATAATAGCAACTTCTTCGTCACATGAAAATGGATGGTCATTTTTTAAAGGTATTACATACTGTTTAGATTTGTAAGTATGTATTTCACCAGTTTTAACTTTCTTTTGAGTTTTGTGATTATAACACTTTATTTTGGAATGTGCAATTTTTATCAAAGGCTCGTAGGGAAGTAACATTATCAGACCTCGATTATATGATGATAATTTTAAAAATTTACTGATAAAATTTCAGATTAAAACATATTATTTTAATCCCTAAACAACTAAGATGGTATATCCATATAAATAAATTTAGAGAGTTTATTTAATTACTAAATAGATAATTAATAATATGTTTATAATTATTAAAAATTGTAGGTTTATTTTGCAGCACTGCTGTTAAAATTGTTCGCATATTGAAAATATTTTCTAGGTTACAATACTAAATAATAGTTAATACAAAAATAATAACAGAAATATATTGTTTTAAAAATATTATTTCGAATATTTAATTAGAATTTTCGAGGGGTAAAAAAATGGTTTCAAACTGCGATTCTATGGGTGGGCCTGTAGTAAAAGCTGCAGAAATGGCACTTGAAATGGAAAATGTAAATCATATACTTCCTTATGTTAATGAAGATGATGAGAATGAGATAAAGTCTGCATTTGAAAAAGCATCCTTTGTAAGGGAGCTTAATTCGGATGCTGCGGATCTGGCAGATTACTGGTTTTTTGAAACAGTTGTTCGTTTGCATTTAAAAGGAAAAAATGAACCATTCCATGGTATAAAATCCTCCAAAGATGATTTAAGTCCTATCATGAGAAAAGCAAAGATGGCCATGAATGAAGAAGACCTCACGGATTTATTTGAGTTTTTATCAGCTAAGCTGGAAACTGAGATGAGAAAAAGGTTCATGGAAGTTTTAAATAGTAAAGATTATGATTTTAATGAAGTGGATGAGGCCCGAGAGTATGTAAATTCTGTAATTGAATTTGTATCTTATGTGGATGATGTTCAAAGGTTTTTACATTTTAATGATTGATTAAAATCCCTAGATTTTCAGGATATGATTTTGAATATTAATCTTGTGTTTCATTGGAATAATATGTAAAGAAAGATAGGAATTCTCACTCAGAAGACAAATCTCTAAAAATAAATTAATAAAAATAATTTAATTTTAGGATCTTTTCATCATTATATCCATTATACTAGATTTTCTTTTATTTTTATTTTTATTTTCACTAGATGATTGCATTCCAGGCATCATAAGGTTAGGTGAAGATAAAAATTCTTTATTGGCCCTATCAGTTATCTCTTTAAAAATCATTTTATAAGCTTCGCACTGGTGATCTACACTTTTTATCTCCATTTTTTGAGATTCTTTATCCATAGTTAAAGCATTGTATGGGCAACCACCTCTACAGAACTTTATATAGGAACAATCTGCACATTCTTCATCTACTAATTGCTCCCAGTCTCTTAAGCTTTTTAGAGCTTCTGATTTAGATAAGTCTTCCATGGTGGGATGATCACGTACATTTCCCATTACATATTCTTCCATTCCTACAAAACGATAGCAAGGGTATATATTTCCATCAGGCCCTATGGCAAAAGTATCACCTACACAGTCGGCATAGGTACAAACGACCCCTCGGCGAACAAAAACTCCTTTACAGAGATGGTCAATATTTTTAATCTCTATTTGGCCCATGTGTTCTAAATATTGATCTAAAAGATAAATTAGTAATTCACCATACTCTTCTGGTGATATGCCCCACTCTTCAGGGTCTTCACTTCTAAGGGATGGTAGGGCGGGGTGTAATTTAAGGTCAAGATTATTCTCTAAAAAGAAATTGAATATCGCTTCTTTTTGAGCAATAGAACTGGATGTGAAAGTACTTATAAAACTAACATTTAATCCTTTTTCTTTAGCTATTTTATAACCTTGCATTGTTTTTTCAAAATAGCCTGAGCCTCTCTGGGAATCATTAATTTCAAGGGGCCCATCTAAGCTGGATCCAATGGGAATATTATATTCTGCAAAAAGTTCGGCAATTTCGTGTGTCATTAACCATAAATTAGTTTGAATTGCAAAAGCTGGATTTAAATTACTTAATTTCTGACTTAATAATTCAAGTGCTTTTTTATAGAATTCATATCCTGCTAATAAAGGTTCTCCGCCGTGAAAAGTAAAGGTCACCGGCTCGGTCCGGAAGTCTTTTAACCATTTTACGGTTTCTTCAATTATTTCAATATCCATAAGATCGGATTCTTTGTCCACTCCCCAGCAGTAGCTGCAATTAGAAGGACAATCCATAGAAGGAATTAACATTACGTGAAAGGCCATTTTAACACCGTATTTTAGATTATTATTTAAAATTATAATGATTTGAAATAATTATTTCTATTATTATTGGTTTTTTGAAGTATATAGTTTTATTACATTTATTTCAATAAAATCAAAATGAATTGAATAATAACTTATTTACTAGTAATTTTATACAATATGGAAAGTGCAATTATTTGTATCACGTTAATTAAAAATAACGGTATTTTTGGTCCTGCCCATCCGTAAATAGAAGTTTCGATGGGGTTTAAGGTGATTATCATGAAGATTATGGATACAATATTTTGAATGCAAGTAATTAGAACTATTCTTCGTCTTTTTCACCAGATTCAAATTCATAACCACAATTTTCACAAATAATGGCCTTAGTTTTGGCATGTGCCCGGTGTTCGTCGAGAATCTTTCGCTGAATAGTTTTATCCTGACAACCACATTCTGGACATTTTTTAAGAAGTTCTTCCATTTTCATTGTATCACCTTAATAAATAGTATAATACCTTGTTTTGTTTGTTATGATTTAAATATTTCTAATAAAGTAAAATCTTAGCAAAATAGTGTTTCTAGTTATCATCAATAATAAAGAAACTACTAGATCAATTTCTAATGTAATTTTTAAAATAGTTTTCATATATTTTTATTAAAAAATTTCATTATCAAAGATTAATCTACGTGAGAAAATTGAAAGATTTTTCATCTGCTTAATTGCTAATATAATTTAGAGAGTTATTATTAAAAACATCAGAAATTAATCTACATATAATAAAAAAGAGAAAAAAAAGTTAGAATGGGGCAAAAATACCCACAAATACTAACCAGGCCAGTGCTGTTTTCGCAATTAAACTTAATAAAATATAGACTTTTTCACCATATAAATAGTCTTTCCACTTTCCAATACCTTTGTATTGCAAAATCATGTTTATAGAGAACGTATTGAACATGATGAAGTAAATTAAAAGTATTAGATAGACGAAAGTTGGCGGTGCTGTATCTGAAGATCCTAAAGCAGCTATAAAGTATGCAGCCATTACTATCCACGGTGTAAATCCTGCTAAACAGCCAACTAGGTATGGTGTCCAGTCTGTTTTTTTAGGATATTGATTTAATTTTTCCATTAGATATCCGCAAAGTATCATGATTGCATTAAGAACAAATATCATTACTAATGTCCATAAATCCCAGATTCCCAGGAATTGAGCAATTAAAACAATCATTATGGAGCTTGAAAGTGCGTATTCATACCAACGATAAGGGTTTGTACCTTTTTTCAAGTTCTCATTGTATTGTTTATTTCTAACAAAAGCTATCACGAAATGAGCTACAGCGGAAATCAATAGAAACGATGCCAGAATTACTCCCAAGTATCCCACGGTGAATACTACTTGAGGATCAGGCAGTACCTCGAATGTCGGTGGTCTTAAAGAAACAACTGTGAATTTTATGTAAAAAGTGTATATGTCTCGTGTCCATTCCAGCCATAATCCCAGGCCAATTAAAATTATCCCTTGAATTAAATGCAAGAATCCTGCGCCAATGTTCCACTTTCGCAGGCTTTCAAAGGGTATTGGCGATTTGGCAATTAATTCCCTTCTAGTTTCATTATCCATATCAACCCTCCTATATTACTAATAATTATGAACTTTAAAATTATTATAGTTATTGAATATTGTTTAAAATGGAATTTAGCTTGGAGATTTGTAATTAAAAAATAAAATTAAAACTAATCAATCTCGGCAATTTCTTCCACCACGTATTTACCATCGCAAGGGCATTTTTCAATTTGTTCTCCAATAGAATATGGTGGAACCTCACTCTCAACTTTTAAAATCCTTTCAGCCATACACAAATCACATTTAGCTTTTATAATCCACATCATTTTACAGACCTCCAGATTTAATACTCTAAAACTGCTGAAATGTTGTTTAATGATTTTTTTAAACATTTAAAAAAATTATATAAACAATATTATATTTTGTTAAAACTATAATATTAATATTAAATTATTAGGAGGTATTTTATGACTGAAAGTCCTTCTTATAACGTAAAGAAAAAAGATGGAAACTTCGAAATAAGGGAATATGATGATTACATCTTAGCTCAAGTAGATTTAGAAGCGGATTATAGAAATGCATTGGGTATGGGATTCTCTATCCTGGCTAACTACATCTTTGGGGGAAATAAAAAGAAATCTAAAATTCCAATGACCACTCCGGTAGCGGGTGTAAATGTTTCTGGTTCTGAGAAGATTCCTATGACTGTTCCGGTTACTGAAGAGGTTGTTTCTGGTTCTGAGAAGATTCCTATGACTGTTCCGGTTACTGAAGAAAAGGCGGGAAAAGAGATTTACCGCATTTCTTTCACCATGCCCTCAAAATACACATTAGAAACACTTCCGGATCCAGAAGATAGTCGAATTAAGTTTAAAGAAGAAAAAAACCAACGTATGGCAGTTATGAGATTTTCAGGAAGGGCCAAGGAAGATTTATCCATTAAAAAAATAGGTGAATTAAAAATTTGGCTGGATAAAAATGGTATTGAACCAAGATCAAACTTCATTGTGGCCCAATATAATCATCCAGCAATTCCAGGGTTTTTAAGAAAAAATGAGATAATTGTCAAAATATAATTAATAATAATGAACTGAGATTATTGAATCATAATCTGTGATTTAATAAATCTAAAAATCTAAAAAGGTTAAATAAAGATTTTAAATCTTTAATTATTTTGGCATTTTTTTCATTATTTTATTTAACCAAATCTTTCTTTTAGTTTATGAATAGCCAGTGCCATATCTTCTCTGGTCATTACAGCCGTAGCATCTTCCAAATCGTCCCAGGTCATTCCTTTGAAATTGTCTACAAATTCTTGTATTTCTTTTTCATCCATACAATCCCCTCTTTTAAATTAATATAATAATATTTGGTTATCATCAAATAAACAATTTTAGAAAAATGGGTTTTAGTAAAAATTTAAAATTAAATATATTATTTAATAAAAAATCGAAAAATAATCATGAAAATTAAAATTTGAGCCGTTTTTTCAACTCTTTTTTAGCCATCTTTTCTACTTCGTCTGGAATTCCGGATTTTTTATGGCTTTTATGCTTTTTATGATGTTTATCATGTTTTGATTTTTTAGTTTGTTTTTTAACTTCTTTTAAAAGATTATCTGTAATGACATAATAATTCCCCCTATGATACAATATATTATATGAATAATCTAGATAAAAAGATCAGGTTTATTTAAAATATTAAAAATGGGATATCCAGAGGATATTTATTTTTATCCAACCTTAATTGATTAAAAATAATATGCATAAGTTACATAAATTATATTATAATAAGAATCAATAATTCCAAAAAAATCTCGAGATTAAAAAAATGAAAGAATTTGACGAGCCTATGTGTGTAGATCATTCCCAGGATAATTTTTGTCAGGAATCTGATCTGGATGTCCCGGAGGAAATTTCTCAATTAGTATTTAATCAGCCATTTGCTGTTTTAGCTACTCAAGGTGATGGACAACCCTATGCTTCAATAATAAGTTTTGCTTGTAGTTCTGATTTGAAAAATATTGTTTTTTCTACTTCTTTAAACACCAGAAAATTCAGTCTTTTATCAGAATCAGATAAAGTCGCTCTTTTTGTGGACAATCGTTCCAGTGTCCCCCCTGGTGTAAATAAAGTTAGCGGTGTTACCATCACTGGAAAATCGAAAATACTGAATAATTCTCCAGAATTTAATAAATGGGCAGATTTACTAATTAAAAAACACCCTTATCTGGATTTATTTGTAAAATCTCCGTCCAATGCCCTTATTCTGGTGGATGTTTATCGATACTTTTTGGTAAGGAGATTTCAGGAGGTTTTTGAATGGAACCCTCTTCAAAAATAATATTTTCATTTGAAAATTCACACAATCCTCCTGATCTGGATCAAGTAGGTTCAAAAACAAGAAATTTATTTTTAGCTTCAAATAAAGGATTTAAGATTCCTCGCAGCTTTTGTATAACCACGGAAGCCTACAAAAAATTCATAGAACACAATAATTTATTTTCTATAATCGATTTGGAAATTTTTAAAAAACCCTTTGAAGAAATGCGATGGGAAGAAATGTGGGATGCATCTTTAAGGATAAGATCGGCCTTTTTAAAATCAGAAATCCCTTTAGAAATCCAGTCAGAAATCATTAAGCAAATTAAAGAATTTGGTGATGATTCAAAGTTTTCTGTGAGATCTTCTTCACCCGCGGAAGATTCCAAAAAAAATTCT
This sequence comes from Methanobacteriaceae archaeon, assembly GCA_030656015.1. Taxonomy (NCBI): domain Archaea; kingdom Methanobacteriati; phylum Methanobacteriota; class Methanobacteria; order Methanobacteriales; family Methanobacteriaceae; species Methanobacteriaceae archaeon. The sequence continues at coordinate 421,621 of JAUSNX010000001.1, read as the reverse complement.
TTTGCAGGAATCCATGAATCTTATACCAATGTTCAGGGAATAGAAAAAATATTAGAATCCATAAAACTTGTTTGGGCTTCATTATGGAGTGATAGGGCTATTTTATACCGAGAAGAACTTGAATTAGATTCTTTAAAAAGCTCCATTGCAGTTTTAATACAAATCATGGAAAAACAACCAGTATCTGGGTTGTCTTTTTCCAAAGATCCCACTGGAAGTGAGAATAATCTTGTTATAGAATTGGTAGGAGGTTATCTCAGTAATCTGGTTGATAACATTAAAGTAGGGGAAAAATGGGTTGTACAAAGAGATAATCACAACATAATCCAGCATATTCGACCTGAGGAAACCAAGAAATTAAATCTTTCTCTTCTGAATTTAGATGATCTGGAATACATAATTACCCAAACTAAAAATATAGAAGATGCTTTTGGCTTTTCGGCTGATATTGAATGGACTGGTAAAGGCGAAAACTTCACTGTTCTTCAAGTAAGGCCTATTACTAGCATTGAAGATTCTAATGAAGAAAGAAAATGGTATTTAACCTTAACTCCCAATTTTGAAAGGCTTAAACAGCTATCTGATAAAGTTGAAAACGATTTGATACCTCAACTTGAAAATGAAGGTAAAAGGCTGGCTCTGGAAAAACCTCAGGGAATGAAAAAGGATTTGCTGGCGGATAAAATCAAAGAAAGAGCTGATATCTATTTCAAATGGAAAAAAATATACTGGGATGATTTCATACCTTTTGCTCATGGAATTAGAAACTTTGGAACATACTATAATGACCTGGTAAAACCAAAAAATCCTTATGAATTCATGGAAATTTTAAAAACTGACGATTTGTTAGCATCTGAAAGAAACAGGCAATTTAAATCGCTTTCATTATTATTAAAAAATGACCAAACTCTTAATTCAAAAATTGAATATTTTATAAACAATCAAATTAAAAGTAAAGAGCTTTTAGATGCTTTGGATCAACTCAATCAAACCAGGAAATCTTTGGAATTTGTCAAGAAATTCAAATCTTTATTAAACGATCACCTGGATTTAATGTACGAAAATCGGTCATTTAAAGACCATCCTGAGTTGATTCTGAGGAATATATGGGAACTATCAAAAAAGGAACCCGAAATAGACAATGAATCACAAATAAAAAAGGTAAATCCAATTAAAGAATTGAATTTGGAAACCTCTGTGGAAGAAAACCAACATAAAATTTCCAATAACAAAAATCAAAAAAAGTCATATCTTGACAAGTTATATTTTGCTGCAGGAGAATCAAGATTTGAAGAGGTAAATGAAGTTTTACGCATAGGAAAATTAAGTTGGAAGCTTAGAGATGACGATAATATTCTTTTAGGAAAATTAGAAAACCAGCTTTTGATTTTTTTAAACAGGGGATGTGAAATCTTAATAAATGAAGGCCGAATGGAATCTAAAGAATATTTAATTCTGGAAGATTGGGAGACCATCTATAATGCTTTATTAGATTTTGAAAATTCACTTGTTTCTATTAAAAAGAAAAAAATGGAAGTTAAAAATAGATTGAAGCCTAATTTTAAACCTAGACAACTAACTGGACAACCATCTTCGCCAGGAATTGTATCCGGGTTGGCCAGAATTATAAATTCTTTTGATGATTTCTACAAGTTAAAATCAGGGGAAATTTTAGTATGTGATGCTATTCAGCCACAAATGACCTTTTTAGTTTCTTTAGCATCGGGTATTGTTGAACGAAGAGGGGGAATGCTGGTTCACAGCTCAATAATAGCCCGGGAGATGGGAATTCCTGCCGTAAATGGGATCAGCAAAGCTACGGAACTAATTAATGATGGTGATCTGGTCACGGTAAATGGATATTTGGGGCTGGTAGTCATTGGAAAACCTGAATTTGAACTGGAAAGACGTTCTTAAGTAGATAAAATATTTTTGGTGATTGTTATAATGGGGGACTTGTATATGGAAAATGATAATAAAAATTACCATGAACTATTAGAAGAAAGGAGATATTTTCTTAAAGACAGCATACGAAAAACCATAGATTTTTCTAAAACTGATCAGAGTCAGGGAATAGCTGCCCCACCAGTGGAAAAACCACATAAATCTGCTTCTGAGAAAATAAACTTACCATTTCTTGATTGGAATGAAAAATACGATCATAACATAATTAATGCTATAAAAAATCGTAATAGTCGACGTAAGTATAAAAACGAGCCTTTATTGCTAGAAGAATTGTCATTTCTTCTCTGGGCCACCCAGGGAGCTAAATTTGCCGCGGGATCTAATGTTTTTCGTAATGTGCCTTCAGCTGGTTGCAGACACGCCCTGGAAACGTATCTAGCAATATTTAATGTTGACGAACTCGAAAAAGGTATTTACAGATATATGCCTCTTACCCATCAACTTATGATGGAATTTCCAGAAGAAAATTTGAAACAAAAGATTATTAAAGGTACATTCAATCAAAATTTTGCTGGAGAAGGTGCTTTAACTTTTATATGGACTGCTATCCCATACCGGATGGAATGGAGATATGGATTGGCGGCTCATAAAGTAATTGCCCTGGATGCAGGTCATGTTGGCCAGAATCTTTATTTGTCTTGTGAAGTCATAGATGCTGGGACCTGTGCCATTGCTGCCTATGATCAGGAATATATGGATGATCTTCTTAAAATTGATGGAAAAGAGGAATTCACTATTTATATTGCTTCTGTTGGCAAAAAATAAATTTAAAATTAATAGATTAAATATTTTATATCTGTTTTAAAATAAACTAAAATAAAATTAATTAATTAAATACTAAGCCATAAAATGAATGAAAATAGAACTTATAAGTTGATATAAGTTCTAATCCTTTTTTAGTATCTGTAAACCTTTTGGAATTTGTAGCTACTTGCCAAAGTCATTCCAGATTTACTGGTGTGGTTTTTTGTTAAAATAGCATACATCAACAAAAGATCTTTGTAACCAATGATTTTTCCTTTGAAATTCACGTAATTAGGCGCGCGTTTGTATTTTCTAATGTATTTATTAGTTGATGCTGCAATATTTCGGTAATCCTGCCTGCTTATGTATCCCTTATAAGTACTTTTTACATGGGAATTAGCGGCTTCTCTATATGAGATCGGCTTATTAATTGGACCATTCATGTAATCGGTGGCCATTAACAGGAAGGTCACTAAACGATAACCACTATAACTTTTGCTTAAAGCTTTTTTATTTTTGTTTGAGGTGTATATTCCATTTGCGACACTAGCCATGGTTGCGGGGGAAATTTTATGCGTTGCTATAAGTGCTGTGTTATAATAACGTCCTGAGCTGCTAGTAAGACTGGTAGGATGATTGGTTATTATGCTAGTTATTACATTGGCAATGTATCGGTTTTTATAATCCTGTGATTTGCCGGCACAGTCAATATTCGGTTGTATAACAAAAACTCCAGCATTTCTTAAGAATATATATGGGGTTTTAATTCCTGCAAAATACATATTTGAAAAATTATCATCCCAAGCCCTTCTAATTATAGACGTAGATTTTAAATTTAACTGTCCAGTATTGACAAAAATAACTCCTTTGTTACTTGTTGAAGCTAATTTGGCAACTGTTTTCATGGTTCCAGGACAACTGGCGGCCATGTAGACTGCGACACCATTTGATTTGGTTGAATATATGGCTCTCTCACCTTCTCCCGGATGGGGAGCATTAGGATCTACTGTAACATTTACTTTATCTTTTAAACTACCGTTTTCAATATATCCTTCAACGGAATGAAGATTAGAAACATCTTTTGTACTATTACCTGAAATACAATCTGAGGTAAGGAACACATCCACGGCACTGGCCGTATTTGAGAATATGAAACAGCATCCTAAAATTAATAAAAATGACAAAGCCACTTTTTTGGTCTTTAGATTATACATTGTAATCACTATAAATATTATTTTTTTCAGGCTTTATAAGCTTTTTCATAAAATCAAAGGTTAAACCTTATTTTAAATTTTCAACAATTTTTAGTATTTTTTGACTAATAAAATATATTGGAAAATGAATATGCAACAATAAAATAAAAATGTAATTTTAATTAATGTATATATTATAATTATTAATGTTAAATAATTAATATTGACTTTTTATTAAAAATTAAAGATATTTAATATCATTTAATTATTTAACATATTGTTTTACGTTTTCTCTTACAATAGCAGATGCACCAAGAATTTTAATCTCTTTTAACATCTCTGGAAATTTATTTTTTGTAATTAGAACATTAAATTGGGAGAAATTACTACCTTTGGTTATGGTAGGTTCATCAGAACAGTAATCATTAGAGACAAGAAATGACTTAGTATCCTCTACTCTGTGATTAGCTATGTTAAATTTCACATCAAAATATTTTCTAGCTTTAATTGCACCAAATAATTGGTCAAATATCATATGGGCCTTTTCTAACTTCTGTCCAGTACAAGTAGGGCCAGCATAAAGACCAGCACTTGATTCCATTATAGTGTCAATAATTTTTAGGCCAGCTTTTCTCAAACTGCTCCCGGTTTGAGTATTATCTATAATTAAATCTGCTCCTTTTGCAATATAAACTTCTGTGGCCCCATCGGAATTTATTATTTGCACCATGTCATTTTCCCCATCCCACAAACCTCTTATTTGGACCAGGGGAGTTTTTTCTCCAAAAATTTGTTGGTAACCTTCATTTTCCATGAAAAACTGTTTGGTAAGGTTGGGATATTCTGTAAAACATAAAATGGGTGTTTTTTTATCTGAATTGGCCTGGAAAAACTCTGTAAGGGAATCATATGGGGCTTCATTTGGTAAGGCAACTATTAATTTTGTTTGACCATAATCAAGATCTCCAATTTTTGTTATTAGATTCTCTTCAACATTTACCGATTCTTCACGCACCCAATCTTCACCAATGATTGATATATCCAGCATTCCTCTGTTTAATTCCACGGGGGCACTTTGAGGACGAGTTAAGTAAGATTTTATTTCAGAATCATTGGTAATGTCCATTTCGTTTTCTTCTTTACCAGGTTCATATCCTCTAACTTCGTATCCAGCATCCACAAATAATTGATAAGTATTTCCCCTGTTTACATTGTTTAAGCTCCCTTTGGGGAGTCCGAGTACTATTTTCTCCATAATTAAATGCAAATAAAATTAGTATTTATATTTTTTGATATTTAGAAAAAAAATAATGGTTTAAGTATAGAATTATTTATTAATTTTTTTGGGCATTAAAATTTTTAAAAATATTTATTTCATGCCTAATGGACTAATTTTCCTTAAATTCTCAACTACTTGTGCCAATGCATCAGCAACAGCATCAATTTCTTCCATTGTATTGAATCGGCCTAAAGTTAACCTTACAGACCCATGTGCTCTTTCAGGATTTCCCCCAATTCCTAAAATCACATGACTCGGGTCTAAAGACCTACTAAAACAAGCAGAACCAGTACTGACGGCAAATCCCCTCATGTCCAGATGTAATGTTATAGATTCGCCTTCAACATACTCAAAGGTTATATTTACATTTTGAGGTGTTCTATTTGTGGGATGTCCATTTAAAATAGTTTTTGGAACTTCATTTAATATTCTATCTATTAAATGATCTCTCATATTTAATAAACGTTGATTTTCGTCTTTTTTTACTAATTGGATTGCTTTAGCAAATCCCACGGCTCCAGAAATATTTTCTGTCCCTCCTCGTAGATTAAATTCTTGAAAACCACCATCCATCCATTTTAATAGCGGAGTGCCTTTACGTATATATAATGCACCAATTCCTGCAGGGCCATGAATAGTATGGGCTGAAATCGAAATAAGATCTGCAGGGATTTTATTTACATTAAGGGGAAGTTTGGTAAATGAATGAGTTGCATCAGTATGGAAAAGAACTCCTTTTTCTTTACAAATTTTTCCAATGGTTTCTAAATCTTGTAAAGTACCTATTTCCTGATTAGCATGTTGAATAGATACTATTATGGTCTCGTTGGTAATTGAATTTTTTAGATCTTCTGGATCAATAAAACCATCTGGATCGACATCAAGAAATTTAACTTGGAAACCTAGTTTTTCCAGGGATTTAGCTGTGTTAAGAACTGAAAAATCTTCTATTGATGATGTAATGACATGATTTTTTATTTCGTCTTCTTTGTCTAAATTGTTTTCATTTTCACGTTTTTTTCTTTGAGTCCAGGCCATCAAAGTTCCTTTTAAAGCAATATTACTGGATTCAGTATTTCCAGAAGTAAAGATTATTTCTTCTTTAGAAGCCCCTAATGTGTCTGCAATGATTTTTCGACTATTATCAAGTATTTCCCGTGATTCAATTCCCATTGAATATCCTGATTCAGATGTAGGAATAGCATAATTTTCAAAAAAGCATTTTTGCATCTCTTCCAATACTCTTTCATCGAGGCGGGTCATTGAAGCATTATCTAGATATGTATAATTTTTTAACATCTTTTCACCTGATTTAAAACCGGAAATTATTTGAATTTATAAATATTTTATTAAGTGTCGTTTTTTACTTAAAAAAGTCATTTAATAGTCTAATTTCATATGAAAAGTGTTATTTCCGAGTCTCTGGCTTCTTGGATATAAGTACCTACTGCACCATATTCATCAATTAAGTCCTGCTGAAGACCTTCTTTTTCAATACCCATTATTTCCATGGTCATTTCACAAGCAATTATTTTTCCACCAAGATCTTTGTAATCTGATATTAGCCGTTCTAATGATGCCACATTGGCTTTTTTCATTCGGCTTTTAATCATCCATTTACCCAGGCCTAAAAAATGCATTTTAGACAATGGTCCTTTTTCGAGACCTCCTTTTTTAAGGCGCTCTAAGCCCCAAAAAGTGAAATAAAGCGAAGCTTCCATCCCCATGGAAAGAGCACCATTGGCAATAATCAAAGCACTATATATCTTATCCATATCTCCACTATGGACTACTATTGTTGCTTTTTGACTCATAAAATCACCTTTTGATTTTTATTTTCCAGATCCCATCAGTTTCTTCCACACTCATCAATTCCATGCCTAGGGCTTCTACAGCCATTGGTATTTCTTTTTTGGAAGCGGGATGGGTTCCAGTTATTTCTACAATTTCTCCTGGTGAAGCTGTTCTTAATGCTTTTCTGGTCTCAACTAGAGGTATGGGACATGTTTCCCCTTTAACATCTACTTTTAAGTTACTCATAGAATCTCCCCTATTTTGTAATTAAAAATTCATATTAATATTATGTTTTTGAATAGTATTTAACTTCCGAAAAGAGCTAGAAACAATGATTTATTATAACAATTGTTATATATAGATATAAATATTTTGATTTAACCATAATAATAATAATAATAATAATAAAATAAATTAATTTTTCGACTATTTTTAAAATCAAATAGAAAATTAGTCATTTTTTAGTTTTAACTGAATCAAAAGAGCTTTTTATTGATTTCAACCAAGGTTTAATCATATTTTCTGGTTCTTTTTTTTCATCAAGTTCTTCTTTGCCTTTGATAATTTGGTATTGGCTATTTACAAAGTGTTCAAGCCAGTCTGCTAATTCATATTCTATTAAATCTTCAAAGAATACCCAAGCATAACCTTCATGTTCATCACTTAACTTAAGTTCTCCACTCATTATATTTCCGGACATAATTATATGAACGGCCCTTATAACAAGCAAATTTTGTTCTGAGACACCAACTACATGATCAAGGCCAATTTTTAAATTAGTTTCCTCATATACTTCTCTTAACAGTGCCTGATCAAAAGATTCCTCTGGATCTACTTTACCTCCTGGAAATTCCCATTTTCCAGGATTTGTTTTTGAATCTGTAGATCGTTTAATAATCAAAATTTTCCCGTCATCATCACTTAACAATGCTCTAACGGCCAATCCATAAACGAGGTTTTGCATGATTCCTACCATTTTATAACCTTTTTTTATCTATACTAATATTATGGGTATTCATAAAGTTAATATATAACTATGCAATGTTAAACTTATTCAAATATTAAATAAAAACTTTTATCTGTCAAATCTATCAGAATAACAGAATATTTATTTTATGGTGATTAAATGGAAAGCACTAAAATCTTTGATGTTCAGGAATTCAATATTATTTCTTCCAGTGAAAATTGTTATAAATGCAGATTTAAGTGCGAAATAATTGTTGATGAGCAAAAATCAATTAATTTATATTGTAGACATCCTAGAGGCCCAGGAAAACCTGGGCATTGTATTTATTTTAAGCCATAGTAATTTTCAATTTTTGTTTTTTAAATTTTCTATAGTACAAAGTCATAAATTTTATAATATTTTGTGCATAACTTTAAATTTCATTATTTATATAACAATTGTTATATTTTGGTCTTATCAATTAATCATGAAATTAATTAAATTTACTAAAACAAAAAATAAATGCGATAATATTTCATTTAAAGTAGCAATAGCAAGTGAAAATGGATTATTGATTGATGAACACTTTGGAAGGGCTCCTAAATTTTTAATATTCAATATTAATAAAAATTAATTAAAAGATCTTTGTTATTCAGATTCTTTTTTAAAAAATTAAATATATACTCAGTAATATAAAATACATAATCTTCTGGGATTAATATAATTAGTAATGAATTATAAATTTTATATGAGGTATTAAATGGAATCTACTAAAAACAATTATTTTATCGCTATTTTACTGGTGTTTGTTGCAACATATTATGCTTATACAAAAGCTTATTATAATGCATTAGGATGGTTTTTGCTCAGTATTACTATTTTTTTAGGTATTTATCTAACTAGGATTGGTGCTAGTAAAAAATATTTTTATATGGCCATTGCGCTGGCAGTTTTAGCTGTAATATGTTTTGTTCTAGAAATTTTTTATTAATCAAATGGTTTTATCAATAAATAAAAAATTGATTTAAAAATTTAATTTCAATTATATTTAATTTCAATTTTTTCTAATAAATGTTTAAGTAGACATCTAGGCCAATATTATTTAATATTCCCCTTATTATTGGATTTCATTTACATTTAATTAATATAATTATTAGAAATATAATTTAATACATTAAGTATACGTTATAATTACAAAAACAATATATACGATAATATTATATAAATAATGAGAAATAATTATAATTATTATTCGTAATAGATTATTGAAAAAGATTAGTATTAATTATAATATTTATTTATAAATTTAAAGGTGACGGGCCATGCTTACATCTGTTCAGAAGGAGATTTTACAAAGTTTGATTAATCTGTATCGTAATTCTAGTGGTAAGTCCATAAAGGGCGAGGAAATAGCTGAAATAATGAATCGTAACCCTGGAACAATACGTAACCAGATGCAATCCCTAAGGAGTTTAGGCCTTGTGAAAGGTGTTCCAGGACCCCGGGGCGGTTATAAACCCACAATTGAAGCTTATCATACATTAAATATTTCTGCAACAGGTAAAGAAACATTAGTTCCGATTTATAGGGATGGAAAAGAATTGAATGATATTTCTGTTGCTAAAATTGAATTTACAAGTATTCCTCATCCGGGTGAGTGTGAAGCTGCTATTAAAGCAGTTGGAAGCATAAAACAACTGGATTTGGGTGATAGAATTCGTGTAGGTCCTACTCCTGTAAATAAATTGGTTATAAATGGTGTAATTGTTGGTAGGGACGATATGGATAATATTTTGCTTTTAGATACCACGGCCATTAGAAGTATTCCTAAAAAGACAGTTCTTGATGTGGCAACCAAGGAACTTATAACTTTGAATGCGGAATATGGTGTTAAAAAATCTGCAAAAGTTTTATCGGAAAAAGGGATTGAGGGAGCTCCAGTTTTTAAGGATGGTAAAATTGTTGGAATACTAACCTTAAGTGACATTACTAAAGCTATTGCTCAAAGTAAAGAATATCTAGAAATTAGTGAAATCATGTCCAGTGATATTATAACTGTTGAAGAGGACGTCATGATATCTGATGCGATTGAAATCATGAATAAAAAGAACATAGGTAGATTAATAGTATTAGAGCATGATGGAACTCCCGTGGGAATTGTGACTAGAACAGATCTTTTAGATAATATTGCTGGATTAAAATAGAGTAATAGATTCCTAAAAGATTTTAAAATAAATTAGGATTATATTAAGAGAATATTAATAAATCAAGTTTAAAATAAATTAATTTTTAAATACTAAAAAAATTTATAATAATTTTTTGATTCACAATTAATTAATATAAATTTTTAATTTAATTAATTTTTGAATAATTTAATATTATTAATATTATAATTGCCTTAAATCAATCTTATTCAGTTATAATTATTTATTTTAGAATTTGAGTATAGTATTATCATAATAGGTTGTGTAATTTTTGAAAGATGATCATCAAGTTAATCATGTTAAAATCTCCAAAGGTATGAAAATATCCGATTTCATTGAAGAAATGGGGAATGCTGGGGTTTTAGGTGCTGGAAGAGTTTATAGGGCCACGAAATTACTTTCAGAAATGATTGAAGATCAGGAGTTAAATATATTTCTAAGTGTAGCAGGGCCCATGGTTCCGGGAGGGATGAGGGATATAATAGCTGATCTCATAAAAAAAGGTATTATCAAGGTAATTATAACCAGTGGAGCAAATCTTACACATGATCTTTTAGAATCCTTTGGTGGTTCTCATTATCGAAACTATGGATTTGATGATGAAAAACTTCATGATTCGGGTATGGGTCGTATAGGTGATATTTACACAAAATCTGAGGATTTTGAGATTTTTGAAAACGAAATAAATCATATATTAGAAAAAATTGCAAGTGAAACTGAAATCACTTCCATTCAAGAATTTATTTACCATGTTGGAACACAAATAACCGATGAAAATTCTATTATAAAAGCAGCAGCAGATAATAATGTTCCAATATATGCTCCAGGGATTATTGATAGTATGCTGGGCCTTCAATTATGGATGTTCAATCAATCCAACAAACTTGCTTTGGATGCGGTAGCTGATATGCACCAACTTTCAGATATAGTATTTGAGTCTGAAAAAGTAGGAGCCGTTATTTTAGGTGGAGGCCTTCCCAAACATTATGTGTTAGCTTCTAATCTTCTAAAAGGTGGTGTTGATGCTGCTATTCAAATAACCATGGATAGGAGTGAAGCGGGAAGTTTAAGTGGTGCTCCCTTAGAAGAAGCCAAGTCTTGGGCCAAGGCTCGGGCAGGTTCTAATTTAGTAACAGTTGTTGGTGATGCTACAGTTCTTTTCCCCCTGATTCTGGCTGGAGCGCTGGATTTAGTAGATTCCGGGGAGAATGAATAACTCATAGGTATTTAATATGGAAATAATTGTACTAGCTCTTTTTTATATGCTTTCTGGATTTTTGATGAAATTTTCAGATGATGCATATGATGAAAGAGGAGATAAAAAATTTGCATCTATAGTGGGAATTATTTGCGGCCTTTGCATTGGATTTTTAGTTGTTAATAGTGTGGATGCGACTTATATTTTCTTTGCAATTCTTTTAGGAACTTTATTTTCTAAAAAAATAGATGGTGTTCACCATATTTTGACTTTAGCAACATTTGTACTGGTTGCATTTATTTATGGAGTTCCGCAGATAAGCATATTAACTTTGATTATATGTTCCATAGCTGCATTTATTGATGAAATTGGTAATGATAATCAGAAAATTAGTGATAAAAGTCACTTTTTTGGAATTTTCTTTAGATATAGGTTTGCTATGAAGATAACAATATTTTCACTGGCGTTTTTAGGGCTTTATCAATCATTAACTGGATTTGATATGTTGAATATGGAATTTTTAAGTTTCTCAGCATTCATTTTATTCATTCTATTTGAAATTTCGTATGAATTTACTGGAAGATATTTTGAAAGAAGTTATAATTGGATTAAAGCTATTTTATAAACTATTTCTAAAAAATACTTCTAAAAATATTCTAAAAAAAAACATGTCTAAAAAATATATTATATCCTAAATTAACGAAAAAAAATACATTAAAGAACTTTTTATACTTAAAAATATTTTAAAAATTAATTTATAGATTATTTTATTGAATCAATAATATTTTGCACTGCACTTTCAGGATCTTCTGAAAGATAGATGGATCTTCCCACAATTAAAGCGTCTGCATACTGTAAAGTTAGGCCAGGATCACCACCCTGGGTTCCGACACCAGGGGATATAATAAATGAATCTTTTCCCACAATTTTTCTAATTTCGCCCAGCCGGTCTAAACGTGTTGAGGGTGCAACATAATTTTTTATTCCTAATTCAACACCCATTTGTGCAATATTATCTGAAACTCCTTTTAGAAACATCTCTGCACCGGGATGTGACATTTCAGTAAGTAAGAAAATATCTTTTTTATTATCTTGCGCCACTTTATTACAAGCGGTTACACTGTCTGGACCAACAAAACCGTGTACTATCACTGTATCCGCACCCTGTTCTAGAGTAGTCTGACAAATTTTTGCATTGGTTTCTGGAATATCTGCAACTTTAAAATCAGCTATTATTTTGCAAGAAAAATTTTCTTTAAAAATAGAGAAACATTCTAATCCTACAGATAATGCTAATGGATATCCTATTTTTACAGTATCAATGTAATCAGAAACTTGCTCTGTAACTTCCAGGGCGTGATTTAAATCCATTAAATCCATGGCCAGTATTATTTTATTTTTGACCTTCATAATAGGAAATTATGATGATTATCTTTTATATCTTTGATGTTTAATTGGTGTTTTTAGTTTTTTGTAGATTAAACTTTATTTTTAAATTAATATTTGATTAATTCAAGTAATTCTTATTTTAATTAAAAATTAATTGAAAAGATTTATATATTATTTTATTAAAGTTTACTTTAATTACTATTAAGTTAAATTGAAAAGATTTATATTGGATGTTATTCAAGTAAAGTTGAAAAGAATTAAAGGAGACTTTAACTATGCATATCATGGAAGGATTTTTACCCTGGCAATGGTGCCTCTTTTGGTATATGGTGGCCCTACCAGTGGTTGCTTACGGTGTAATACAAATAAAAAAGATCACAGACGAACATCCAGAATCTAAACCTCTTTTAGCTGTTTCAGGAGCATTTATCTTTATTTTATCATCATTAAAACTCCCATCTGTTACCGGAAGTTGTTCTCATCCTACTGGTACGGGTTTATCAGCCGTACTTTTTGGGCCAGCAGTTACTAGCGTTTTAGGTGCTATTGTACTGGTATTTCAAGCTTTACTTATAGCTCATGGTGGAATAACAACTCTAGGAGCTAATATTTTCTCAATGGGTATTGTAGGTCCATTTGCGGCATGGTTGGTTTACAAAGGTGTCAAAAGAATTGGGTGGGGCCCTTCAATAGGAATATTTTGTGCAGCAGTTGTTGGTGACTGGTTAACATATGTAACTACTGCTACTCAACTATCTTTGGCTTTTCCTGTTCCAACATTTGGAGCTGCATTTGCAAAGTTCATGGTAATTTTCGCTTACACTCAGGTGCCTCTGGCCATAGCTGAAGGTCTTTTAACGGTAGTAGTGTTTGATTATATAATGAAACTAAGGCCGGATATTCTGGTAAAATTAAAAGTTATCAGCCCTAAAGCAGAGGAAACTCCTAAGGCGGTGGCCTAATGGTAGATAAAAAACCAATTATTTTACTCGCATTGGTGGCCATAATTATTGCAGTTCCCATGATAATGTACAGTGGTATGGGTGAAGAAGAAGGATATTTCAGTGGAGCAGATTCTCAAGCAGGACCTGCTATTGAAGAAACAGGTTATCAACCATGGTTCGGCTCTATTTGGGAACCTCCCAGTGGGGAAATAGAAAGTCTTCTATTTGCTCTTCAAGCTGCAATTGGTGCTATAATAATTGGATATGTATTTGGATATTATAATGGTCAAGCCAAAGAGAGAAAACGAATAGATGAAGAACAAAAATGATATTTTAAGTGTATATGTTTATTAGATTGTATACTTGCAGGTGAAAATGTTTGAAAACACATTAGATAATTTTGCTCATCATAATGGCCTTAGGGGAACAAATGTTTATTTAAAAGTTTTGTTTGCTCTTTTAACTATGTTAGTGAGCTTAATATCAACTTCACCCGTTGTTCCAATCATTATAACATTTTTAATGTCATTTTTAATTATTTTTAAAGCTAAGATACCTTGGAAATTTTATCTGAAATTCCTGGCCATTCCATTTATTTTCGGATTTTTAACCTTTGTTTTCATGGCTTTTTTCTTTGGAGTTGGAGCTACCATACTTGAATTAAATATTTTCAATCTAGTAATAACGGTTGATGGATTTAATCTGGGTTTTCTTGTTTTCGCCAGAGTAATGGGTGGTTTTTCCTGTATGGCCTTTTTGGCATTCACTACTCCAATGACTGAGCTTTTTTCAGTGCTTGACACTTTTAAAATTCCTAAAATTGTATTAGAAATTGCTATGATGATGTACCGTTATATTTTCGTCTTTTTAGATGAGTCCCTTAATATGTACTATGCCCAACAAACTAGATTAGGTTATCAAAGCTTTAAAACGTCATATAAATCTTTGGGGATGCTAGCCAGCAATCTGTTTATTAGATCATGGATTAAAGGTGAAAGGGTTTATGTTTCTATGGAATCAAGAGGATATAATGGATCTTTGTATATTAACAATTATCAAAACAGCATTGGGATTAAAAATTTAACTATTTTGGTTTTATTTGAATCTGTATTGATATTAGGCGTTTATTTAAGTGGAAATTTTAGATTATTTTAATTTTTTTATTTTTATTTAAATTAGATTTATTAGGTATCACCTTTTTTAAGTTGATTATTATAATATATTTATCGAATTTTTACTACTGCAATCATTTTAAATAATTACAATTTAAATAATTACAATCTGTTTTAGAAATTTTCATGAAATTTTTTAAAAAGATATAAACAATTAAATCTATGAAATATATATTAAATTTATAATGATTTTTAATTTTATTCAAGTATAATTGATTCATGAATGGGTGAAATAATGAACATGATTGAGGCTAAGGAAATTACTTATGAATATCCTGATGGCACCAAGGCATTGCATGGTGTTAATTTTAATGTGGAGAAAGGAAGTATGGTGGCACTTTTAGGACCTAATGGTGCTGGTAAATCCACACTATTTTTACATTTCAATGGAATAATACAACCCAGCTCTGGGCAAATAGAAATAGCAGAAGAACTATTGAAATATGGCAAAGATGACCTTAATAAAGCCAGACAAAAAGTAGGTATTGTCTTTCAAAATCCTGATGACCAATTGTTTGCCCCTACTGTGGTGGAAGATGTGGCCTTCGGTCCTCTTAATATGGGATTGTCTCGGGATGAAGTGGAAAATAGAGTTTCTAAGGCCTTAAAAAAGGTGGGAATGGCCGGATTTGAAGATAAGGCACCTCATCATCTTAGTGGTGGGCAAAAAAAGAGAGTGGCCATTGCAGGAATTTTGGCCATGGAACCTAAAATAATGGTTTTGGATGAACCTACTTCTGGCCTTGATCCCAAAGGAGCTTCACAGATTTTAAAATTATTATACAAACTCAATGAAGAAGGGATGACTATAATTATATCCACACATGATGTGGATATGGTTCCGCTTTATGCTGATAAAATTTATATAATTAGCGGTGGAGAAATAATTAAAGAAGGAAACCCTCATGATGTTTTTGGTGATGTAGAAACTATTAGAAAAGCTAATCTCAGACTTCCTAGGATTGCGCATTTAATGGAAATTCTTAAAAAAGAAGATAAATTATCATTTTCAGGAGAATATCCTTTAACTATTGGTGAAGCACGCAAAAGTTTATTAGAGTACATTGAAAGTGATTTTAATAGGGGATAACTTATTTTTGATTTAATAATTTAATAGAATATTTATAATCGGATAGTTATTATTAATGATTAAAATGACTATCAATGAATAATGAGCAAGATGAATATGGAATGCTCTTCAATGGTGATAAAATGAGGAAAATAGGCATATGTGATACTACTTTCGCCAGATATGATATGGGTGCTGCGGCTATAGATGAAATAAAAAATCAAGTAGGGGATATCAAAATTATCCGACGCACTGTTCCTGGTGTTAAGGACCTACCTGTGGCTGCTAAAAAAGTAGTTGAGGAAGAAGGTTGTGAAATGGTTCTGGCCTTAGGAATGCCTGGACCTGAAGAAAAAGACAAAGTATGTGCACATGAAGCTTCAACAGGCCTTATTCAAGCTCAATTAATGACAAATACTCACATTCTAGAAGTTTTTGTCCATGAAGATGAAGAACCTAACCCTAAAGATCTTAAGGTTTTGGCAGATAATAGGGCTAGAGAACACGCTAAAAACATGATTAAAATGCTTTTTAAGCCAGAAAAACTTATTAAAGAGGCAGGTATGGGTATGAGGGAAGGAAAACCAGATGTGGGTCCTCTCTGAAGTTTACATTATTCATTAGTTATTGAATAATATATAATTATAATAAGACATATTATTGGCATTTATTTGTTCATAATATTGTCTTAATGCTTTAAATTTGTATTAATGTGATTCATTCGTTATTTTGAAAATTATTGGAGTTTTATAAATGGTAAAGATAATTGGAATTGTGGGAAGTCCCAGAATAAAAGGAAACACAAATTTCTTAGTTAAAAAAGCTTTGGAATCTGCAGAAAGTTTAGGTGCTGAAACAGAACTAATTCATTTGGGTAAAATGGATATATCTCCATGTACTGCATGTAATATCTGTAAAGAAACTGGTGAATGTTCTATAAAAGATGATATGGGGCCTCTGTTGGAAAAAATTTCTGATGTTCAAGGATTAATTATTGGCAGTCCAGTGTATTTTGGTAATGTAACTGCCCAGACTAAAATATTCATGGATCGTTCACGCCCATTAAGAACAAATTTTTCACTGCAGGATGTTGTTAGTGGGGCAATTTCTGTCGGTGCTTCAAGAAATGGGGGACAAGAAACTACTTGTTCAGCAATACACGATTTTTTATTGATACAAGATGCTATTATTGTGGGTGATGGTGCTCCCGCAGCCCATTATGGTGCTTGTGGAGTAGGCAGCGGAATTAAAGACTGTGAAAATGACGATGTTGGATTGGAAACTACAAAAAACCTTGGAAAAAGAGTCGCTAATCTTGTTATTAAATTGAATGAATAAAATCTAATGTTAATTTTAATAGCTCTTAAATGACATTATTAAAAAGTACATTAAAAGGACATACTATGCCGAACCAATCTTTTGAACTGGATAAATTAAATAAAGAACTATTTGTGGTGGTTCCAGCTTATAATGAAGAGAAGACTGTGGCTAAAGTAGTGACGAAGCTATGTGAAATGGGTTATATGGTTGTAGTGGTTGATGACGGTTCCCATGATAAAACTTATTCCATTATAAATGATTTGCAGGAAAAATATCCTAAACAGATCTCTATTTATAGTCATACTATTAATCGAGGATTAGGAGCAGCATTAAAAACAGGTCTGGAGGCATCTTTAAGGAAAGGAGCTAAATACATGGTTACATTTGATGCTGATTGTCAACATGATCCATATGATATAGATAATGTTTGTAAGCCTTTAAAACTTGATGAAGCAGATGTTGTTTTAGGTGATAGAAATTTTGATGATATGCCCCTTTCTAAAAAAATAAGTAACCAAATCATGAATTTCATAACTCTATTATTTTATGGAGTCAAAGTTAATGACTCACAATCGGGATTAAGAGCATTTAACTCCAAAGCTACGCAACTACTTGAATTTCACTCACGAGGATACGGCGTTTCATCAGAAATTGTGAGAGAAATAAAAAAAAATCATTTAAGATTTAAAGAAGTTCCTATTAAGACAATTTATACTCCATATTCAATTTCAAAAGGAACTAATGCTACAATTGGTATTAAAATTCTGTTTAAGATGATAATTGATATCTTAAAAAAATTTTAGGTTTAAATATAGCTATAATAAATTGGATAATAAGAAATACTTTGAAAATACTAGTATAATTAATGAATAAATAATCAGTTATCATATGTATTTTCATTGAAACAGGTGTAAAAATGATATATCAATATTTAGGTGTATTAATAGGGATATTGGCCGTTATAATAGCTATTATTCGTTTTAGAGATGGTAAAACATCTTCTTCTATGTTAATCTTTTGGATAGTTATATGGTCATTGATTAGTTTATTATCTGTATTTCCAGAAACTACTACTATTTTTGCCAACTTGTTTGGAATTGGCAGAGGGCTTGATTTAATTTTGATTTTAGGTCTTATCGCATCTTACTACCTCATATTTAAACTGTACACTCTGATTGAAAAACTGGAAATGGAAATTACTGAACTAGTACGCCAAATTGCACTTAATCAGGAAGAAAATGAGACAAAAAAAGATATTAATGAAGATGAAGATCTTGAAGAATAAGAATACCTTGAAAAAATAAGATCATAATTAATAAAATTGTTAATTATTTTAATCATTAATTTAAAATATTTATATAAAATGGTTTTATCATGAGAATATGCATTATCACAGAATACTTCCCCAAAAGCGAAAATTTCGAAGTTAAAGGTGGTGTAGAAGCTGCTGCCTATAATGAAGCTTATCAATTAGCAAAAAAGCATGAAGTAATAGTTTTAACTTCACTTGAGGAAGGAGTTCCTAAGGAATATGAATTAAATGGAATTAAAGTGATTGGTTGTAGTAGGGAAAGATCTTATGTCCAAACAGGATCCTTTAAAAACCGCTTGTCTTTTATGAAAGATGCATATAATCAAGGAAAAAAACTAGATATAGATTTAACAATTGGATATAATTTTATTACATATCCTGTGGCCTGGAAAATTTCTCAAAAATTAAAAATACCTTGTGTTGCGCGATATATGGATGTATGGATTGGGGAATGGATAAATAACATTGGAATCAGTGGTGTGGTAGGTGAAGTATTGGAAAGGTACGTCTTGTCGCGAAAATTTGATTTAATAATTTCTATTTCAGACTATACTAGAAAAAAATTGGAAAGATATTTCCCTGCAGAAAAAATCATTGTGATTCCACCTATAGTTAATTTTCCCCCGGTACATGCAGAAAAATATTCACAAACAACTATTTCCTGTGTGGCACGTCTGGTAGAATACAAAAAAGTTGATAATTTAATCAGAGCCATGCATATTCTCATCGAGGATTTTCCACAACTTCAATGCAAGATAGTAGGAACTGGCCCTAAAGACCAGGATCTTAAAAATCTGGTTAAAAAGTTGAATCTAGAGAATAATATTGAATTTTGCGGTTTTGTTGAAAAACACCAAGATGTATTAAAGATTATAAAGTCCTCACATATATTCTGTCTTCCCAGTAAAGTAGAAGGATTTGGAATAGTAGTTGTAGAATCATTGGGATGTGGAGTTCCATTTGTTGCATCAAAAATACCACCTATAATGGAAGCCAGTGGTGAAAAAGGAGGATTATTCTTTGAACCAGAAAAATGGATGGAATTATCTGAAAAGATAAAATATCTTTTGAATAATCCTCAAATTTATGAAAAACTCAAGAATGAAGGCGCAGCTCAATATAAAAAATATGAAGGGGCGCATATTACTAATCAACTGGAAAAACTTTATATTGGTTTATATGAACAGCAAAATAAGAATAAAACTGTTTTAGAGTCATAATTGGAATTTTTAATTAATATTCAATCGAAAGGTTCTTGATAAGTTACGTTTAATTTATTTATATAGATTCAATTTGGATTTATTAGATTATATTTAACAATATTTTATTTATTTAAGTAAATAGGCTTATTATTATTATTATTATTATAAAATTAAACGGTGCAAAAATGATATACTTCAGGGGCTGTGTAGCCCAAAAAAAGCTGGGAAAAATATCTGAATCCACAGAGGTCATCTTAAAAAAAGCAGGTGTAGATTATCAAATTATTAAAGATGAAACTTGCTGCGGATCTATTCTTTTACGGACGGGCTTTGTAGATGAGGCATCAGAACAAATGAAATTAACGGCCCAAATTTTAAAAGGAGAAAAAATACTTGTTTCATGTGCTGGTTGTTACCGTACATTTAAAAAGGATTATAAAGAGTTATTGGATGTGGATTTAGATGTGATTCATACCTCACAATTTTTCAGTGAATTAATCAGTAATAATAAAATTACTCTAAATAAATTTTCATTAAAAAAAGTAACTTATCATGATTCCTGCCATTTAGGACGGCACTGTGGTGAATATGAATCTACTAGGGATGTTATAAATTCATTTGCCACCTTAGTGGAAATGGAACATAACCATGAGAATGCCATGTGTTGTGGTTCTGGTGGGGGAGTAAAATCTGCATTTCCGGAAATTGCAGATGAAATATCATTGGAAAGATTAAAAGAAGCTAAAAAAACTGGAGCTGATACTTTAATCACTGCTTGTCCATTTTGCAAATTAAACCTTGAAAAAGGGGATTTAGAAGTTTTAGATTTATCAGAATTCATCATAAGGTGCATTAAGAATGAATAAAAGTGAATTAGAGACCATGAGGAATTCATTCAAAATACTGGATGAACGCAGAAGTGAAATTCTTCATGATCCCAAAATTAAAAAGCTACAGGAAAAGGTTAAACAGATTAGGGAAGAATCTATAGAAAACCTGGAAGAACTCGTGGAAACTGCACAAAAAAACTTTGAAGAGAATGGTATTGAATTATGCTATGCAGAAGATTCGAAAATAGCTTGTGATCTTATTTATGATTTGATTAAAAATGAAAAAGTCGTTGCCAAATCAAAATCAAACACGGTGTTTGAAATCGCCTTAAGTGATTTTTTAAAGGAAAAAAATATTAATCTGGTGGAAACTGATTTAGGAGATAGAATTGTTCAACTTAATCCCTATGATAAAAGACCTGCACATCCTATTGGCCCAGCATTACATCTTAATGTGGAAAAAATTGCTGAAATAATTTCTGAAAGTATGGATGAAGATATAGAACCACACCCACGAACTATTATGGAACTGGTTAAAGCAAATGTGTTGGAAGAGCTAAATAAGTGTCAGGTTGGAATCACCGGTGCCAATTCTGTTGCTGCTGAAGATGGTTCTTTAGTAATGGTCCATAATGAAGGAAATATAAGTTTGTTGACTATGATGGACACACATATAATTGTGGTGGGAATTGATAAACTGGTTAGTACTATTGAAGATTCTATTTCTGTAATAAAACTGGAAACTGCTTATGCTACAGGAACTAAAATACCTTCTTATATAAATGTTATTTCTGCACCATCAAAAACGGCGGATATTGAAAAAAGACTTTTAAATGGAATGTATGGGGCCAAAAAAGTTGTGGTTATTTTGCTGGATAATGGGCGGAGAGATGCTTTGAAAGAATGCTTGTGGTGTATTGGTTGTGGAAGTTGTATTGTGGCCTGCCCGGTTTATAATGCCGTGGGACATGAATTTGGTTATAAAGGATATTTGGGTGGTCGAGGAGTGGCTATGAGTAAATTTATTAAGAACGAAAAGACTAGTTTTGATTCTGGTCTTTATATGTGCACTCTTTGTGGTTTATGTACTTTAGAATGTCCAGTTAGTACACCAACATCAGAATTAGTAGAAAAACTACGAATAAATTCTCAAAAAGCGGGCTTCTATCCAAAAGCACATGGTGTTATTAAAAAAAATATCAAATCTTCGGGCAGTCCATTCAAATCTTAAAATTCAATCAATATAATTTAAGTATATCTCAAAACTAATCATAATAAATACTTTTTAAATATAATATTATAAATTCTTATTAAATATGCTTTAAAATTCTAAAAGTTTTTATAGGCTAATTCATCATATAATTAAAAAATACTTTAAAATACTAAAATTATTGCTTAGAATTTTTTTACTTAAAATTTCAATTTAAGTTATTGGTTAGAAAATATTATAAAAATATTATAAAAATATTATAATTGTTCCAATCAAGCATATTTTGGTAATGCACTTTAAAGTTGCTTTTTAAATATTTAATTTGTTTAAAATGTTTTAAATTCCTTTAGAATAATTTTAATTCATAAATATTTATTTAATAAATTAAATGCAATTAAATGATAAAAATTACAAATTTAAGGTAGGAGGTATAGGAATTGCTTCTGTTAATCAGTCCAATTAATACAGAGGAAGCACTGGAGGCCATTGAGGGCGGTGCAGATATTGTTGACGTTAAAAATCCAAAAGAAGGATCATTGGGTGCTAGTTTCCCATGGATAATAAAAGGTGTTCGGGAAATGACTCCTGAAGATATGCTGGTGAGTGCTACCTTGGGGGACGTTCCATATAAACCTGGAACAGTTTCTTTGGCAGCTATGGGTGCACTAGTTTCTGGTGCAGACTACATAAAAGTTGGTCTTTATGGTACCAAAAATTATGATGAAGCACTGGAAGTAATGGAAAATGTAGTACGCACTGTTCGGGAAAACAGTTCTGATGCAGTGGTAGTGGCCTCAGGATATGCTGATGCTCATCGTGTAGGTGCTATTGATCCTATGGAAATTCCTAAAGTTGCTGCTGAAGCTGGTGCTGACCTGGCCATGGTTGATACTGCAGTTAAAGATGGAAAAACATTATTTGACTTTATGGATATAGATGATTTGCAAAAATTTGTTAATGAAATTCATGACTACGGATTAAAATCTGCACTAGCAGGTTCTGTAAAAAAAGACCAGTTAAAACCACTATATGATATTAATTGTGATGTAGTAGGAGTTAGGGGTGCTGCATGCATTGGCGGCGACCGTAACACTGGAAAAATCCATCGTAGTGCTGTTGCTGAACTTAAAAACATGATAAGTGATTTGAGTAGCTAAACGGTGTTTGGGGAATGCTTTTGTAATAAATGTATATTTTTGCAAGTGTTTTCATTAAAAAAGATTTAAATTGAGATTAATTAGGGGGTAGGAGTTTTTATGTATTCAAAAAAATTGAAAGAAGCTAAAACAGGATATACATTTGATGATTTTCTTTTAGTACCAGGACCTTCAACTGTAGAATCAAAGGATGTGATTACTAAAAGTAAAGTATCCCGAAACCATGAAATAACCACTCCAATTATAAGTTCTGCTATGGATACTGTCACAGAATTTGAAATGGCCATAGCTCTTGCTCAAGTTGGGGGTTTAGGTGTTATCCACCGAAACATGACTATTAAAGAGCAAGTTCAACAAGTAAAAAAGGTTAAAAGGTCAGGTGACCTCACGATTCGTGATGTAATAACCATTGCTCCTGATTCTTCATTAAGGGAAGCACATCAAATTATGGATCAAGAAGAAATTAGTGGACTTCCTGTTGTTGAAAATGAGGAAGTTGTAGGTATTATAAGCCGACGTGATATAAAACCGATTCTCAATTCTGATGCACAAAGGAAGGTTAATGAAATAATGACCTCTGATGTGGTCACTGTAGATGAATCTATTACCCCAGGGGAAGCATTAGATATTGCCTATGAAAATAAAGTTGAAAGACTTCCTGTCGTTAAAGACAATAAAATTGTGGGAATTGTAACCATAAAAGATATTTTAGAGCATAAAAAGTTTCCTAATGCTTCTCGTGATGGTAAAGGCCGATTCATGGTTGCTGCAGCCACAGGCCCATTTGATTTAGATCGGGCTATGGCATTGGACGAAGCAGGTGCAGAAATACTGGCTATTGATAGTGCACATGGCCACAACCTGCATTTAGTTAAAAATTCTAAAGTTATAAAAGATAACATTGATGCTGATTTAATTGTAGGAAATATTGCTACAAAACAAGCCGCGGAAGATTTAATTGCTCAGGGAGTGGATGGCCTTAAAGTTGGTATTGGGCCAGGATCCATGTGTACTACTCGTATTATTGCTGGTGTGGGTGTTCCTCAATTGACAGCCATATCTGAAGTTGCAGAAGTTGCAGAAGAATATGGGGTTCCAATTATTGCTGATGGTGGTTTAAGATACTCGGGTGATATGGCCAAGGCCATTGCTGTTGGGGCCGATGCCGTAATGATGGGTAATCTTCTGGCAGGGACTTATGAAGCTCCAGGAGAAGTTGTTGTAATGAATGGACGTAAATACAAACAATACCGTGGAATGGGATCATTAGGCGCCATGACTGGTGGAATTGGCGCTGGAACTGACAGATATTTCCAGACTCAAGAGTCCAAAGGGCCTATGAAACATACGAAGCTGGTACCTGAAGGGGTAGAAGGTGTAGTTCCTTACCGAGGAACGGTCAGTGAAGTTATATTCCAAATGGTTGGGGGCCTCAGGGCTTCTATGGGCTATTGTGGTGCTAAAACGATCAAAGATATGAAAGAAAAATCAAAACTGGTTAAAATAACTTCCAGCGGTATCAAAGAAAGCCATCCCCATGATCTTTTGATTACCAATGAAAGCCCGAACTATCCTACCTTAGAATAAGGAATTACGTGAAGAATTATTTCTTCATATTTCTTAAATAAATTTTTTGTCATTAAATATGTGGATTTAATAGCTGTTTTGATCATATACTGAATTCCCTAATCCTTTTCAATATTTTTATTTTAAAAATAATCAAATTGAGGTTGTTAAAATCCTAAAAAAATCTTCAAGATCATTTATTATCCTTTGCGGCGGTTTGAGCACTAGAATGGGTGAAGATAAGGGACTAATGAATTTTAAAGGCGAACCTCTTATTTTATATATTTTAAAAACAGTTAATAAGTCTGCAGATGAAGTTTTACTTATTCTTAGGGATGATAATCAATTAAAAAAATATAAAAATACTATAATGGAGTTTATTGGTCTTGAGTTTTTTAATTTTAATTTAAAGTTTTTTGTTGATGAATTTAAAGGAAAAGGCCCATTAGCTGGAATACTTGTTGGATTATCAAATATTAATAATGAATATGCTTTGGTATTGCCCTGTGACTCACCTTTTGTATCAGAATTTTTTATAAATTCGATATTTAGCAAAATGGAGATATCTAATGAAAATTATGATTCAATTGTTCCTCAATGGAAAAACGGGGATTTAGAACCACTGCATTCTATTTATAGTGTAAAAACAAAAAAAATTATTTTAAAAATGATTTCCAATGATAAAAGGGACGTTAAATCATTTATTGGTGAAATTAATTCGCTTATGGTATCATCGGAAATTCTTGATCCCACCGGAATGAGCTTTAAAAATTTTAACAAACCGGAGGATATTATAATCTAACTTTACGGCTTAAAATAATACTTTAGAATAAATTATTAGATATTCAACAATCATTTTAATAAACCATAAAGAATATTGTTTTCAAGATTAATTAATTATTAAGTTAACCATTTAATTCAGCTCATTTAATAAAAAAAATTTATTTAAAATAGATGCACGATTATATCAATAATTTTTGAACAAGATGTCTTAAAAAAGAATATAACTATAAAAAAGATAACTAAAAGCTTATATTATGATTCTATTTCTACTGAACGTGGATTTCTTCCCATTTCCAGTATGAATTTATTCACGCGCTCAATCATGTCAATGTAGCTATCTTTTTCAATTCTACATCCATTAACAAGGGCGTATTCAGGCATTATGCCCTTTTGATTTTTGAATTCTATTATTTCATTAACCATTTCTCGATATTGTTCTAGACTTAAACTATCCATCAATATCAACCAACTAAGTTTTTTTATACTCTATTCATCTAACTATATAAAAATAGTTGTTTTGGTTTTCCTTTAAGCTTTTTATGACTTATATTAATATATTTAATACAATAAACTTGTTGAACTTAAAGTTAAAGATTTTAATAAAGGGTTAATTGAAGTTTTAGATCTGAAAACTAATTGCTATAAACGAATTTTAATAAAAAAATGAAATCTCTAACTTAAACAAATAATTCCTTTCATACCAGTTACTTCAAGAACAGAAGTATCCATACAATTTAAAAAAAGAAAAAGGAATCATGATTTTTAATAATAACTCCATTTTATTTTTGAAATATTTCACCAGTAACCGTCGGTGAACCTGATTCTAACCCAATCTTCTCCTCTGCTTGTAAGATATCCGCCCAGTGCTGTGAGATAAATAATTATAGGGTATATAATCAACCTTTCGGAACCTCCTTTACCTATTAGTGCTCCTATCGGGTTTGTAGCTCCCATACCAAAAATTAATGGTGAAATAAGAGTTATAAGGGCTATTAATCCAAGTAAAATGGATATGATGGTCATTGGGATATTGATTCCAAGCCGGTAACTGAATATGAGTGCTAAGCTTCCGGATATGAAAGCTATCGTTGCGAAAGTTACATGGATTGCATGGGTGTATTCTGGGAATATCCCTAGTGCTGCGATACAAATGCCAAAAATAGCAAGGCATGATGAGAAAAGACGGCAACCTCCACTTTTGAGGATTAGATAAACTGCTAACACAATTAAAATTCCTAAGAGGATATTACTGAGGTTGAAGATGAGGGCCGCTGGTTCGACCAATGGTAATGATCCCCCAAGATCGCTCAAACTGTTTAAAGCAATGCTGTACCCAGGAAACATTGCCTCGGCAATGTTAACTGCTAGAATATATTGGATACATCCAACTAACAATAATATTCCTGCACTTTTATAATGGTTATTTTCCGGTTTGAAAATACTTCCTTTTTGATATTTCATTCAAAATTTCCTCCTAATTAAAGATTATCTATATGAATTAAGTTTTTAATTCTGTAATTGTTAATTAATCTCTATTTGGCATCTGGATCAAACGGATTAGTCCTTAAGGCCAGTGAAAATAGATACGGATAATTATTCATTAGATGTTCCATGTAATGGAGCCATTCATAAATTAAATGGGAATAAACCAGTTCAAGATCTATGGAAAGGTGTTGGTAATCAGAATTAGGTAATTTATCTAAATTATATCTGTTTTCCAGTTCTTCAGCTAAATGAAATGCAGCCCATAACATATCTGTAAAACTTTCATGTTCTAATAAATTGGGGTTTTCGAGTAATCCTAGCATAAACTGTCTTTTATCCAATAATAATGATTTTAAACTTTTTAAAAGTAAAATCGAATTTTTATTATCCTCAGTTAAGTGTATGGAATAATCATAATTTTTAATTATATGTGATGATTCAGAGAAATTTTTTTCTTCCCATCCCATATCAACTTTCAGGTTCTTTCTTATATTATCAATATCTGGATCAAATGAAGAAATTTCTTTCAGTAAATCTGTTCCTAATTCACTAAAAAAGCTCCAATAACCATATTGAGTTTTTCCATCATCATGGCCTTTTCTTTGTTGATTATAACTCTTTCTATAACTAAAACTAAGATTAAAGATTCTAAGGGGATGAATGCCAGGTCTATTCCAATGTAAAAGAAAACTGTCTTGGCGTCGTGAAAAATCATATATACACAAAAATAGATCATGCTGGATATTAAAATTAGCACTAGGCCGGTTTTTATCTCCCAATTAGAATTTTTAAGTGATTTCATGATATCTCCAGTTTATAATTCTTTTAAATATTCATGCATTAATTAAATAGTATAAATAATGGCTATGGGGTTTTGAGAGAACATCATGGTTCCACGATCAATTATACGCCCTTTAGAAATATTTACTTCAATTATTTCCACTTCAAAACCTAATTCTTTAAGTTTGGATATGGATTGTGTTTTAGTTTCCATTAAAATTGCAGTAACTATTATTCTGCCGCCAGGATTCAGCTTGGTGCTGGCTTTTTCAATTATGGAATATAAATCTCCTCCACTTCCACCAATCATCAAAATGTCAAATTTTGGTATTGAATTAAGGACACTAAGCGCATCATCTTCAAATAATTTTACATTATCTAGAAGTTCATGTTTTAAAAGATTCTCTCTAGTTAGTTTAACCGCTTTTGGATTTTTATCAATTGAATAAACTTGTTTTGATCTTTTTGTAAACTCTAAAGTCAAACCACCGGTCCCACATCCAATTTCTACTACCGTATCATCTTTTTTTACTTTAGATTTACAAATTACAAGACATCTTATTTCTTCTTTAGTGGGGCCCGGCACATCCTTTTTTGTTTTAAAATCTGAATCTCTAAACATATTTTTAACCTTTAGATTTTAATATTTATTTAATAGAGTAATTTATTTAATAAATTGGAATATCAATATCCTAAAATAATGAGTAAATGGATTTTTTATATTAAATTATTTTATTTCCATTAGATATTATATTGCTTAATTAACAGAAAAAGTTTAAAAAAATAATATTGATTTTCAATTATTTGATTTCATTACCACTCCAGCGATTAAAAAGGTCATGATCAATTTCCAGAACATCTAAAACTTTTCCAGCAATAAAATTAGTTATATCATCTAAATTTTTAGGTTTATGGTAAAATCCAGGCATTGCAGGAAGAATTACTCCTCCTTCTTTACTAATTTTTAACATATTCTCCAAATGGACAGAACGCAGTGGTGTTTCACGAGGAACAAGAACTAATTTTCTCCTTTCTTTCAATGACACATCAGCGGCCCGGGTAACAGCATTATCTGCATAACCGTTAGCAATTGCAGATAAAGTTTTCATGGTGCAAGGAACAATTACCATACTTTCAAAAAGACAAGAACCACTATTGATAGAAGCAGTAAGGTCTTTTGAATCGTAATAATAAGTTGCAATATTTTTTAGATCTTCCAGTTGTATTCCTAACTCATAATCTAAAATAAGCTTAGCAGGTTCAGTAACAACTAGTCCAGTTTCTTTTCCACATTTTTTAAGAGATTTTAACACTTTTAAACCGTATGCAACACCACTTGCACCAGTTATGGCAACGATAATCATTTTATCACTTTTTAAATTAAATTTTTTAATCACATAATTAAATTTTTAATTATTTAACTTACCTTATTTGACTATTATGAATAACAATATATGAATAACTATTCAAAACTATTATAATGGACTTATTAGTCGCATTTGCTTGTCATGTCTGTTTTTTTGTTCAGGTAAGTTCAAATAATCGTAAAAATTGAAATCATGTAATTTTGATGTGTGTTCTTCAGGAACGTAAAGACAAAGATCCGCATGATTAAATCTAGCATCTCTTAAAGCGCCCACAATACTGGATATTTCACTTAATTTTACTATGGCATCGCCCACTGATACTAAAGTTCTCATTTCATCAAATGATGGATATTCTGGCATGTTAATAATTAAATAATCTTCAGGAATGTTTTTATCTTCAGCAATCTCTTTTTCAGCTTTTTTTAGCTCTTTCCTTTTAATCTTAAATGCTTGCTGTGGATCTTCAAGATCACTAATTTTTAGAGAACTTATATTTTTTAATAAATCCCGATTGTCTAATTTATGCATCATCTCCCCTATGAAACCTTCCTGACCTCTGGAAAGCGTAATTATATCTGCATCATCGTATTGGTATATTTTTTTGGCGTCAATTTCTTTTTTTTCAATTAATTTTCTTAAACAACGTCTAAACATGGCATTAACAATTCGGGTAGTATGGTGTTGATAAACACTGGGATACATGAAATAACGTGCTAAGAGTGTTGACTCTGCAGCTTGAACTCCTTTTTTATCAAGTACTAGATTATTTTCTAGTTTCATATTATAAATGAGTCTTTCTATGTCTATTATTCCGTATGCAACCCCAGTATAATGTGAATCACGTAAAAGATAGTCCATTCTATCTACATCAAGCTCTCCAGATATGGCCTGACCTAATACTGTTTTTCCATTTATTATATCAATTATTTGATTAATATCAAATTCTTCAGACAGCAATTCTCCAAGACTTGAGTTTTTGATGACCCTAGCAGTTAGAACTTCATGCTTTTCATCTAAAACTGCTTCAGAAACGTGAGAAAAGGGCCCATGTCCAGTATCATGTAAAAGAGCACATGCTCTTAAAATTCTTTTTTTCTCATTATCTAGCTTTAAATGATCAGCTAATCTAGAAGCAAGATACATGGTGCCAATGGAATGCTCAAAACGTGAATGATTTGCACCGGGATAAATTAAATTGGTAAATCCTAATTGCTTTATTCTTCTTAATCTTTGTATCTGTGGAGTATCAACTAATTTAAGCTCAAAATCGTCAATCTGTAGATTACCATGAACACTATCTCTTATAAACTTCAAATTAAACCCCCAATATGGATTTGCTAATTATTTGCAGTTAAATATGTAATTAATAAAGATTTATTGACTAATTTTGAAATATAATTGAATTAATATATTAAAATCCTGTTTAATTTAATTTAGAGTATTAACCACCAGACATTATAATATTAGTGCCTTTATTACTTTTTTCATCTTTTTGAAAGTCCAGATCAAATTTTGTTCTTTCAATAACTTCTTTTAATGCATCTAAAGTTTCATGACGGTGTGCACCTGCCACAACAACTAAAAATAAAGGATCTCCTATGTAAAATTCACCTAAATAATGTACTACAGCTATTTCTTTAACGGAATATTTGTCTTTAACTTCCCTAACAATTGATTCCAGACCTTTTTGGGTTTCAGTAATATTGGGAGTACTTAATATTAGTTTTTTAACTTCTAAATCCTTTTCTTTTCCTCTAACAATCCCTTCAAAGGAAAAAATAGCCCCGGATTCATCTATATATGGACTTTTTTTAACTTGATCAATGAGATCAGATATATTGATCTGCTCTTCGTCTTTTTTAATAATTTTAACTAGCATAAAATCCTCTTTAAATGTCTTTATAATCTTTAATATCAGATAATATTAGGTTTTTAATAATCCGATTATTTTGAGTTAATATATTTGCCATTTTTTTATTATTTTTCGCTTACTTCTTTTTTGGCTAGATGTTTTATTCGTTCCAGGCCGTCAATTTCACTTATGGCTTCTATTACTGAACTCGGAACAAGTGATTCCCAATCTTCTCCATTAAGCATTCTTTTCCGGACTTCAGTGCCCGATAAAGTATCTCTATAAAACAATGGTGGTGTGGTAACCTGGTAACCTTCTTCCAGGAATAAACGTTGAACTAGAGGATTTCCAGTGTATATTTTCTCAAAAGGTGGAGTTAACATCTTAATATGTGCCACCCACACCGAATTACAAGCTATATCTTGAATTGGTAATATGTAATATTTGGAAGCGGGAATCCCATCCTCACTTAATGCTTTGGTCAGCATCATCACTCGCTCTCCACCAGTAAAAGGATCTTTTAAAGTGTGACTCAGCTGAGCACTTCCTATGCAAATAATAACTTCATCTACTTCTTCTAGTATCCTTTTTACAACCTGAATATGGCCCTGATGAACTGGTTGCATTCTACCTACGAGTAATCCCCTCATTTAATCACCAAATTAATTTTATTAATTCTATTTATTCACTTTCTATTAATTAAGATTTTTTAATTAGAAACTAAGAATTATTTAATAAAACTCATATCTATTAGGAACATTAATTGATTATTTGAATTTTAGAATGGAATTAAAGAAATGGAATAATCATATCATATACTTTTAAGTGTATAATCATAGAAAAAGAATTTCATTGTATTTAAAATATATTCAGATAATACACAAGTTATATTCATATTCGGTATCTTAAAAAATTTTAAAGAAGTATTTTATAAAATTAAGATTAATGCAAGTTTCTTTACGGATTAATAATATCTTGGTGATACACATGATTGAAATTGAAAATCTTTCAAAAACTTATAAAATGGATAATGGAGCCGAAATTAAGGCCTTAGATAATATCAATCTTAAAGTTGAATCTGGTGAAATACTAGGAATAATTGGGATGAGTGGGTCTGGTAAAACCACTCTTTTGAGGATTTTAAGAGGCGTAGAGCCATTTGATGAGGGAGACATTGTATTGGATGATATCAAAGTTTCGCATGATTCAAACCCCTATTATTTTACCAAGCTCAAGAGGGCCACAGCTATTCATTTACAGAGATCATTCGGGCTCTGGGCAGAAACTGCTCTACAAAATGTAGTTAGAAAACTCTATGGTGCCAAGTATGGTGATGAATCCATGAGTGATAAAGAATATGCTTTTGATGAATTTGAGCAAGAGGCCATGGAATTATTGAAATTAGTGGGCTTAGAACATAAAGCACAGCACTTTGCACCAGTATTAAGTGGTGGGGAAAAACAAAGACTCATAATGGCTCGACAACTGGCTAAAAAACCAAAAGTCTTACTTTTAGATGAGCCGGCGACCATGTCTTGTCCTAAAACTAAACAGGAAATTTTTGATGCTATTAAAAATATAAATAAAGAACTGGGCGTTACTGTAGTTTTAGTATCTCATTTGCCAGAAATTCACCAATATCTCGCCGATAGATTAGTTTTAATGAAGAATGGGAAAGTTACCGATGAAGGTGAACCTAAAAAAATCATAAAAGAATTTTTAGAGGATTTAGAGCCAGAAGAAGAAATTAAATTAGAAGCTTCTTCTGAAGAAATTATAAAAATTAATGATATTGAGAAAAGATTTTTCCTGATAAAGGGAGGTTCTGTTCTGGATATTAAATCCATTAACTTTGAGGTCAATAAAGGAGAAATTATTTCTTTAATTGGTCCTAGTGGTGCGGGCAAAACGGTTTTGCTTAGGATGATTGCCGGTTTAGACTTTCCTGATTCTGGATCTGTGCAATTTAAAACTGATGGTGAATGGGTGGATATGCACGAGCCCGGAATTAAAAGAATGAAGATCAGAAGTCAGATGGGATTTATGCATCAAGAATTTGCATTGACTCACTATTCCACTATTAAGGATCAGATTGCTTCTCGTTTAGGAATTAAGGGACAAGATGTTGTAAGGCATGCTAAAAAAATTGCTGAAGAATTAGGTATCAGTGATCAGGTTTTAGATGTTTTATACCAGCTTACGGATCTACCTGAAGCTGAGGCCAAATCAAGATTGGAAAAAATAGGACTTTCTGCTGAAATTTTACATGAATTATTCCCTAGCTTCCCGGATAATGAAGTTAAAAAGTATGCAAAACCAATTTTTGAGGCTCTTGATTTGTCTTTGGATATTCTTGATAGAAAATCATTTGAATTATCTGGTGGGCAGAAGGTAAGGGCCACTATGGCACTAGTACTTGCTTCACAACCAGAAGTTTTAATTTTAGATGAGCCTTTTGGAGATTTGGACCCAATAACATTAAGATCTGTTTCTAATTCTCTCAAAAGAATAAATAATGAATTCGAAACTACTATTTTAATGGTGAGTCACCATCTGGACTTCGTAGAAGAATTAAGTACTCGCGCTATCTTAATAGATGATGGAAAATTCATAATGGATGGTATTCCTCAAGAGCTATGTTCAGAATTTATTAGAAGAAGTGATGTAGACTATTTAAATGATTAATAAAATTTAAGTGAGATATAACCTTTATTTGGTTTATCTCAATTAATTAATCATATAAATTTAAAAGTAGATTAAATTGTAAATTTTATTATAATTAAAATA
Source organism: Methanobacteriaceae archaeon (assembly GCA_030656015.1). Taxonomy (NCBI): domain Archaea; kingdom Methanobacteriati; phylum Methanobacteriota; class Methanobacteria; order Methanobacteriales; family Methanobacteriaceae; species Methanobacteriaceae archaeon. The sequence continues at coordinate 388,073 of JAUSNX010000001.1, read as the reverse complement.
ATTATATTAATATTAATAATAAAATTATATTCCTAGAATTAATATTTTAGAATAATATTTTTCATAATATTACTTAAACGTGATTAAAATGAATTTTGAAGACTTTCCAGCAGAGAACGCACACAGAATATTAGCTCCCAGACCTACGGTTATCATAACGACAGTTAATTCTAAGGGAGATATTAATGCAGCTCCATTTTCATTTGTAATGCCTGTTTCAATGAATCCACCAATTATAGCTTTCGCATCAGCCCCTAAACATGATACTAACTTAAATATAAATGAAATTGGGGAGTTTGTGGTTAATCTTACTCCAGATAGCATTTTGCAGAAAATGTGGATTACAGGTGAAAAATTACCCTATGGTGAAAATGAACTTGAAAAAGCAGGATTGACATCCATACCGTCTAAAATTGTTTCCCCGCCTAGAATTGTAGAATCCATGGCCCATTTAGAATGTGAAGTTCTAAGGGTAAATACAGTCGGTGACCACAATTTGATAACTGCTTATGTGGTTCATGCCTCAGTTCAGGAAAATTGCATGAAAGATGGCCTTTTAGATGTTGAAAAAGTTAAACCTATTCTTCATTTAGGTGGAACTAGTTTCATTATCGGTGATAATCTCAAAAAAGTTGAATAACTGTTTTAAAGAGGGAGGGAGTTTTTATGTTTAATAAAATAATGATACCGAGTGATGGGTCAAAATTCGCGGAAAAAGCTGAAGATGTGGCCATCGATTTGGCTAAAAAACTTGAATCAACTGTCGTAGCGGTTCATATAATTGATGAAAAGCTCATTTATCCTTTTGATATTATGGAAGAAGAAGGAAATAAGATTTTATCTAAAATTAGTGAAAAGGGAAAGGCTAAAGATGTAAAAGTAGATGAGGTCCTTATTTTTGGAAATCCTAGGCATGATATGAAGAAAATTGCTGAAAAATCTCATGCCGATATGGTGGTTATCGGGTCACATGGGCGTTCTGGTATTGAAAAAATTTTAATGGGCAGTGTGGCCGAAAATGCTTTAAAAACAGTTGATGTACCTGTTTTACTTGTTAAGTAATTCTTTTTAATTTTAATATTCTTTTTTAATCTGAATAGATATTCATAATAATATAATTTAAATATATTTACCATGTTTTTAAATAGTTTAATATATCCATAATTGATATATCGAAAAATATAATATATAATGAATTCTAATATAATAAATTACAGTATCTGTGATAATTAATTATTTAGAGAATTTGATTCATTAATATGGGTGTTTATATGAATAAAATAATAAATGGCATTAAAAACTATTTTTTAGATTGGAGAAATTGGCTTACACACAGTTTAGTGGGAATTTTATTGCTAGCAATTGCAATTTTTGCCCCAATTAGTATTTATCTTAAAATAGCGTTTATAGTTTGTGTGGTGGGCTTTAATGTGTTTAGAATGAAATATTTTAGCAAATGAACCGATATTCAATTAATTAGGAGTTATTTTTATCCTTATTTAAAAATCAAGACTAAATACGAAAAATATTTTTTACCGATATTTATAAACATTTTAAAGTCCAATATAGATACATCTAAAAATTATATCTAATAAAATATTTTTTATTCACTAAGCTGAGGTAAAAAAAATGAGATATAAATGTCGAGTTTGTAAATATATTTATGACCCTGAATCGGGTGAAGCTCGTTCAGGTGTTAGTCCTGGAACTGAATTTGAACAACTTCCTGATGATTGGCACTGCCCTAAATGTGGCGCGGGAAAATTAAGGTTCTTACAGATTAAATAAAATTCATAAAATAAATAATGGAAGATAAATATATGAATTTACAGATAATTCAATTATAATCATTTATTATCAACTCAAAGATTAAAAAGGGTGTTTAGATGAAAAGATACAAATGTAAATTATGTGGCTATATATATGACCCCGAAAAGGGTGAATCTAGATCTAATATTGAACCTGGGACTTCTTTTGAAGATTTACCTGCTAATTGGAAGTGTCCATCTTGTGGAGCACCCAAAAGAATGTTTATTGCTTTAAAGAACTAATTAAATACTTAATTAGGCATAATATTAAGCAAAAACTAGAAATTAATTAGAATAAAAATTAAAATATTAAAATTGATTTTTTAATCAAATATAATTAATTTAAGTATCGGAGGTAAAAATATGGCTAAATATATCTGTGAAATGTGTGGTTACATATATGATCCTGAAAATGGAGACCCAGACTCTGGAGTAGAGGCTGGAACTTCTTTTGAAGACATTCCTGATGATTGGGTCTGCCCCATTTGTGGTGTAGGAAAAGATCAATTCAAAAAGATGGATTGAAATGGCTGTTAGAATTATAAAAAGTGGAATCTACTCTGTTGGAGCTATTGACTGGGATAGAAAACTGTTTGATGAGTTAATACCCCTTCCACAGGGTACTTCTTATAATTCTTATATTGTGGAGGGAACAAATAAAACTGCATTAATCGATACAGTTGACCCTTCAAAAACACAAGAATTATTGGATAACCTGGATGAAACAGGCTTAAATATAGATTATATTATTTCTAATCACGCTGAACAGGACCACTCTGGTTCCATTCCAGCAGTTCTGGAAAAATTTCCAGACGCAGTTATTGTAACTAATCCTCAATGTGAAAAACTTCTTAAAAGCTTTTTTGAACTTTCTAATGCAAAATTAAAAGTTATTGGAGATGGAGAAACCCTATCTTTAGGTGATAAAACTTTAAAATTTATTTTTACTCCATGGGTGCACTGGCCAGATACTATGGTGACTTATGCAATAGAGGATGAAATTCTCTTTTCCTGTGATTTTTTTGGCTCACACCTGGCCACTAGTGAATTATTTGGCCCAGAGGGTATGTCAAGTTTAATTCCATCAAAAAGATATTATGCGGAAATCATGATGCCTTTTAGACCTATGATATTGAATAATCTCAAGAAAATAGAATCCCTAGAAATTGAAATCATTGGACCTTCACATGGACCTTTAATTTCAAACCCTACTGAAATTATGAATTTATATGTAAAATGGGCTTCTAATGAGACATCTAATCAAGTAGTTCTTCCTTATGTTTCCATGCATGGAAGTACGGAATTAATGGCCAAATATTTGATAGATGCTCTGATTAAAAGGGGCATTGAAGTAAAACCATTTAATCTGTCTAAGATGGAATTGGGAGAATTTTTAATAGATCTAGTGGATTCATCTACACTAGTAATGGCGGCACCTACTGTTTTGACTAAACCACATCCTTTCATGGCCCAAATTCTTTATCTGGTAAATGTTTTAAGACCAAAACTTAATTATGGTGCGATTATTGGTTCTTATGGCTGGGGAACTATGATGGAAGATGAAATCAAGGGCCTATTAAATAATTTAAAAATTAATTACCATGAAACTCTATTAATAAAAGGTTTACCCAAAGAAAAAGACTTTAAAAAGTTAGATAATTTGGCAGATCAGATTTTAGAAACAATGGGGAATTAAACATTCATTTTTTTATTTAATTTTCTATTTAGATATTTTATTTTAATTCAAATATTTCCTCAAATTAGTTCAATAATAAAAATTTAGAGTATATGTAGATGTTTGATTGATGTTTTTTAAATTAGATTGGATTTGAATCAAATAATTAAGATTAATAAAAAAGAGGGATTAAAATGGTAAGTGAAAAAATGCAAGATGCTTTAAATGGACAGATGAATGCTGAATTGTATTCTGCTTATTTATATTTGGCCATGGCTGCTTATTATGAGGACTCGGATTTACCTGGATTTGCTAACTGGATGAGAGTCCAGGCCCAGGAAGAAATGACTCATGCCATGAAATTCTATGATTATTTGGTGCAAAGAGGTGCTCGGGTTGCTTTAGACACAATTGAAAAACCTCCATTTGATTGGGAATCTCCTTTAGATGTTTCTGAACGTGTTTTGGAACATGAAAAAAAGGTTACTGGATTAATTAATAATTTAGTAAATCTGGCCATGGATGAGAAGGACCATGCTACCAACAATTTTCTGCAATGGTATGTTGCTGAACAGGTAGAAGAAGAGGAATCTGTGGGTGCAGTACTTCAAAAAGTTCGTTTGGCAGGAAATTCTTCCAGTGGCCTTTTAATGGTGGATGCTGAATTGGCTACTCGTGTCTTTAATCCACCATTAGCACAGAAATAGATTATTTACTTAAATATTTACTTATTTCTAACTTTTTTATTTTTCTAGTTCCATTTCCATTCTATTATTCATCATATTCCATTATTTTTTCTATTTTTTTAAGACTTCATTTATTTTATAAAACTTAATTTTATTAATTTACACTTCCACAACGAAATTATAAATAAAAATAATTACAAATATATTAATTATATTAATTAATAGTATTAAACCATTAAAGGGGGCTTTAAATGGGAGATAAAGTATATGAAGTAAGAAAAATTAAGAAAAAAGGTCGAGGAATGCCATTAATAGGAGATAAATTTCCAAAAATGGAAGTTCAAACAACTCAGGGAATGATGAAACTTCCCAAAGCATTTAAGGGTAAATGGTTTATTTTATTTTCTCATCCGGCAGATTTTACACCAGTGTGTACTACGGAGTTTGTTGCATTCCAGAAGCGCTATGATGAATTTAAAAAATTCAACTGTGAATTGATTGGCCTAAGCATTGATCAGATTTTCTCGCATCTGAAATGGATAGAATGGATTGAAGACAATCTGGACACAGAAATTACATTCCCAGTAATTGCAGATACTGGTAAAGTAGCGGATACATTGGGTTTGATTCACCCGGCCCGACCTACTAATACGGTTAGAGCAGTGTTTATTATGGATCCTAAGGGTATAATACGTGCTATATTGTATTATCCTCAAGAATTAGGCAGGAACATGGATGAAATTCTGCGTATGATTGAAGGATTTAATAACATTGAGGAAAAAGGGGTGGCCATACCTGCTAACTGGCCAAATAATGAGTTAATCGGTAAAGGTCTTATAATACCTCCACCATCTGACGTAGAGTCTGTAAAAAAACGAAAAGAGCAACATACTTGCTATGATTGGTGGTTATGCCATAGAAATTATTATAAATGGTGATTAAGGCCACATTATTTTTTTATTTTTAATTAAATGGTTTTAATTAATAACTCAACAGATTAAAGGTCAATCGTATCAGAACTCAATAAATTAGATTATTAATTAGTTTTAATAAATAATAAACGGTATTGAGGTGTTAAAATGGAAAAAAAATTTTACGAACTTCCCGAGCTTTCTTATGGATATAAAGATTTAGAACCTTATATTTCTGAAGAACAATTATCTATTCATCATAAAAAGCATCACCAAGCCTATGTGGATGGAGCAAATGCATTATTAAAGAAATTTGATGAAACTCGAGAAAAAGGTGAAGATTTTGATATAAAAGCAGTTGCCAAGGAACTGTCATTTCATGTGGGAGGTTTTGTACTTCATAGATTATTCTGGGGGAATTTAGGCCCTGCAGATAAGTTTGGAGGAGAACCAGAGGGCATACTGGCCAAGTATATTGAAAAAGATTTTGGAAGTTTTGAAAGGTTTAAAAAAGAATTTTCTCAAGCAGCAATTGGAGCAGAAGGATCAGGATGGGCCGCATTAACTCTTTGTCGTAGGACTGACCGTCTTTTTATCATGCAAATTGAAAAACACAATGTTAATGTTATTCCAAACTTCAGAATATTGATGGTTCTGGATGTATGGGAACATGCCTACTATCTGGACTATAAAAATGTCCGGCCGGATTTTGTAGCGGCTTTCTGGAATATTGTTAACTGGGAAGAAGTCAATAAAAGGACTGAAATATGGTTGAATTCTCCTTTGTGACTTTTTTAATTCTTTAATTTATTTTAATTTTATTTTTAACAATGATTTGTTATTTTAGTTATTTTAGTTATTTTTTAAATTTTTTTCAATTAGCATATTTTTAAGTTAATTCTTTTTATTTTTATTTTATTATAAGAAACGTTTTAATAGTTATTTGCACCTAAACATAATTTATTGTTAACAAATTATGTTGTTTAAAAATTTGCAAAATTAAGCTATTCATTTAAATATTCTTTAAAATCAAATTTAATAAACATAAAAATGTTAATTGTTGTTATATGGTTTATATTTCGATTATAGGAATAATATTAGCAGATTAAATTGTTAATGATTATATTTACTTAATTAATGATTACAGCTATACTCGATTCAATCAGGATTTGATAAAATGGTCTGGAATGAAAAAGCAGAATGCATGTCTAGAGATGACTTAAATGACCTACAACTGAAAAAATTACAGGATGTTGTCAAAAGAGCTTATGAGAATGTTCCTTATTATAATAAAAAATTCCAAAATATGGGTGTTTTTCCAGAGGATATCCAATCTTTGGAAGATATTCAAAAGCTTCCTTTCACCACTAAAGATGATTTAAGGCAAGTTTATCCCTTTGGAATGTTTGCCGTACCTAAAAAAGATATTATTGAAGTCCATACCTCTTCAGGAACTACTGGAAAACCGGTTGTATCTGGATACACCAGAGAAGACCTGGATTTATGGGGTGAAGTTATGGCCCGGGGATTGACTATGATGGGGGTTGATGATGAGGATATTATTCAAAATACTCATGGATATGGTCTTTTTACAGGAGGATTTGGTGTCCATTATGGTGCCCAAAAAATCGGAGCTACAGTTATCCCTATTTCTACAGGACAAACCAGAAGACAGATTGAAATCATGACTGATTTTGGAACTACAGTAATGATTTTTACACCTTCTTATGGCCTTTATTTATCTGAGGTTGCTGAGGAGGAAGGATTTGTTCCTGAAAATTCTCAATTAAAGGCCATTGGTTTTGGAGCTGAGATGTGGACCAATGAAATGAGAAAGGAAATCGAAAAAAGATTTGGTGCACCTGCATTTAATATATATGGTCTTACCGAGATTATGGGGCCTGGAGTGGCCATTGAGTGCAATCAACAGAATGGATTGCATATTTTTGAAGATCATTTCTATCCGGAGATTATAGATACTAATACTTCTCAAAATTTGGATGCTGGAAATGCTGGTGAACTTGTTTTAACTACTTTGAGCCGGATTGGAATGCCAGTTATTCGTTTTATAACTAAAGATATAACCTCACTTCGCTATGAGAAATGTGATTGTGGCAGAAGTTTAGTTAAAATGGATAGAATAACTGGTCGTTCTGATGATATGTTAAAGGTTAAAGGTGTGGCGGTTTTCCCATCTCAAATTGAAAAAGCCCTTTTAAAAATTGATGGGGTTGAACCACACTATCAAATTATTGTTACTAGACCGCACAACCTTGATGAAATGGAAGTTAAGGTTGAAACTTCTGAAAGCTTATTCTCTGATGAAATAAAAGAAATGGTGGCCATAAGGAAAAAGATTGCTAATTTCATTGAAAATGAGATTGGGATACGTGTTAATATTACTCTAGTGGAACCTAAAAGTTTACCTCGCAGTGAAGGTAAAGCAGTTAGAGTCATTGACAAACGAAACATGTACTAAGCCAATAAACTTTGCATTTAATCGAGGCCGCTGCACATTAAAATCATATAAATTAATTTGTAGATAATTGATTATGATTACCAATTAATTATCATAACAATTTAATATCAGGGGTAAATTCTGGTTAATTAAAATATTTTATGGGATAATATTGGAAATTCGATTAGGGGATAAAAAAATGAAAATAAAACAACTATCTATTTTCCTAGAAAATAAAAAAGGAAGACTTTGGACGGCTTTAAATACTTTGGCCGGTGGTGGAATAAATATACGAGCTTTATCAATAGCTGATACTTCAGATTTTGGTATTTTAAGGCTAATTGTTCCGGAACCTGAAAAAGCTAAGAAATTACTTGAGAAAAATAACTTTATAGTTAAAATGAAGGAAGTTGTTGCGGTTGAGTTATCTGATCAGCCAGGCGGTCTAGCATCTGTATTGAAAATATTAAATGATTCAGATATTAATTTGGAATATCTTTATGCATTTGTTCATGAAAAAAAAGATAAAGCAATATTGCTTCTAAGTACTGATGATTTAGATATTTTAATGGAAGTATTAAATGATGGTGGGGCCACTTTAGTACCTCCTGAAGAAGTTTACGACCTTTAAATATTCATTTTTATTTTATTAAAATTTCATCATCTCTTTTAATTAATTTTTATTTTAGTTCTTTTTAAGAATAATAAAATTAAATCAAGTTTTAGTAACATCTTCTAACGTATAATGTACTCCTTCTTCATCTAATCTACGTGTTATACTATTTTTCATTTTACCAACTGCAAATACAAGGATGTCAAGGCCTCTTTTTGCTGCAGCAACGGTTGATTGGGGCGTTGCAAATTCAAAATCTATATTAATTTCCAACTTATCAACAACTGCTCTAGAAACAGTTCCCATTATTCCAACACGATCAAAACCTTTTTTATAGATTTCAAAGACCTTATCCAGATCTGTTTTATTGGAACCACCTTGATTTATGGTTGGTAGGACTAATATGACTACATTACCTGTTTTTAATTCAATAGTACCGCCCAAACCTATTAAAGCAACATCTTCCCCAGCCAAACAATCTTTTAAGACTTCTGCGCGTGCTGGAGCTTTTTTCTTCGAAGCATACAGAGTTCCATCTTTCATGAAAAGTCCTACTTCCTCTCCGGAATTAAGATTTTCCTCAGCAATAGCTGGCCAGACAGATTTATAACTATTCATAGTATCTAATACTTCTTCAGAATACTTTCTAAGAGCCAGAGCTTCTTTTTTTATTCGTTCAATACCTTTTTTTGTTATTTTATATCTGAAACGACCTCCACCGGATTCAACATAACCATCTTCTACAAGGCTTTTTATATTTTCTGAAACAGCTTGGATAGTTATTCCAAGCTTATTACCTATATCCTTTTGTCTTAGGTGAGGTTCATTTCTAGCAATTTCGCCAAGTATCTGAAAACGTGTTAATTCCCCTTTATTTTTGAAAACTTTCATTTTAACCCCTTTCAACTTTTTACTAATTACTTATTTTATTATTTAAATAATTATTAAAAACATTTAAGAACTCTTCTTTACTATTTGAAGGTATGTAAGCTCCACAGGCCACTGAATGCCCTCCTCCACTCCCACCAACTTTTTCAGCCACTTTCCGGATTATATGTCCAAAATGAATTCCATCATATGCTAAAAGTCTAGAACAGCGAAGAGAGACTTTAATACCACTATTTTCATCACTTATCTGAGTAAAACCAAGGATAGGTTTTTTCCAATCTCCATAACTTAAGATCATTCCAGCTATGGTCCCTATAACCTCACTTTTGATACCATTACCTTCAAAGTACTGTAAATTTTCCATAGGAACTATCATATCTTCATTTTCAATGAATTCTATTTTCTGGGCCAAATATCTTCTATGTTCTTTAGATAAGATTTCCATTTCATCCATAGCTGTATTTCGATTCCCTTTTAATATTTTTAATGCAACATCTGCTCTTTTATTCCTACTGCACGCATTTACTATTGTAGAAAATTCGCTAGCATCTCTAAGAGGAGTATATTTTTCTTCATTTAAAAAATCATAAGATTCTGCAGAAACTAATTTAGGCACGTGTTTAATGTATTTTGCAGGCACTTCCTTCGATAACATTCTTACCAGTTCAGAAAACAATTTTCCTTTTTCTTCAGGGGTTAAATCACAAAGTGAGCGCTGATTTTTACCATTTTTCTTTTCTATGCCTAATTTATTAAGCAATAAAATTGCTTCTGTTTTGTTATTAGTGATGGGGAGATTAACATCTCCAAAATAAGATAAAGCTACAAATAATGGTCTAGTTTGTCTACCATAAATTGAAATATCTTTTATGGACTCTACATATCCTTCATTGATACTTTCTTGTAGTATCATGCTATTTAGACCTTCTAATTTTCCTGAAAGGCTATTTTGCATGTCCCCTACCCCAGATAATACTCCCATCCAACTTAAATCCGTATGGCCAAATGCACGGGCCAATAGATATGACATTCCTCCTCCAGAAATTTCATTTGAGCCTTCAATACCATAGAAAAGCGGATTTATTTCCAGGAATTTTCCTTGAACAGTAGAATTATTAAAATTAGGGCCTCTTAATGATGGGTGATGGTCTAAAATTAGTATTTTAGATGATGATGTTGATAATTTTTCGGTTGCCTGGCCAGATCCCAAATCAGAAAATATGGTGAGTTCATTTTCAAGTTTAAGTTCATCAATTTTATCTAAACTAATGAATTCTACTTCATGTTCTTTACCCATCCGATCAAGCATAGTTGATAGAATTGCGCCGGCAGTTATCCCATCACAATCAATATGGCTATAAATTTTTATATCTTCTGCAGATTCTACCAATTTCTGGGCTTTAGTAAATTCTTTTTCCATAGGCAGGGGCACTTGTGTTTTCAAATTATTTCTCCTAATTTTTTAGTGGGTGAATGATAATTTTTGAAAAATTAAAAGTTTAGCTAATTTTAAGTTATTTTCTGTTTTAGGATGTTATAACTTATTATTTAATAAATAAAGAAATATTATAAGTGATACCATAAATTTATCATCCAAACCGATAATTTGATTTAATTTGATCTAGTACCTTTAATCATATTACTAATTTTTAAAAGAAGGTCTTTTTTTGAGATTTCTTCTCTTTCTACTACTATCCGGCCTGTTGATTCCCACCAAAGGCCAGGATAAGACTTATCATTTTCCGTATCTGGTTTTAAATCCAGTTTTCGCGCAGCTCTAGAAATTTCACCTAATCGAGGGGATGAAACACCATCCTTTTTGGATATTTTCCTTCCTTCTTTTTTAGTTCTTGTGGAATCTATATAAACTGGCCAAATAATTGTTTTCATATGTATCCTCCAGATAATTAGTATTATTTTAGCGATATTATTATAATTTGATATAATACTCGGATGTATGATTATTTATTTAATATAATTTTTACATTTAATTGTTATAAAGGATTATACACGTTCTATCTATAATATCTTAAAAATATTAATTAAACAATTATTTCCACTATAAGTTATCAAACAATTTCAGCATCATATCTTTCACCGTGTACTTTTCAGGAATTAAAGCATTAATTCCATATTCTTGTAATGTTTTTCCGGTTATAGGACCAATTGCTGCCACTAATACTTCTTTTTTGGATAATATTTTGATAAAATCGGGTTTATGTTCTTTTTCTACTAGATTAAATAGATTCTTAACTGTCAATGGACTGGTGAATGTAATAGCAGATATTTTTTTATCTAGAATTTTTTTTATTAAATCTTCTATTAAATCGTTTTCTTCAGGAACTATTGATTTATAAGTCTCTGCTACGAAAACATGTGCTCCCATTTTAGTTAATTCTGTAGGTAACACATCACGTGCGGCCGGAGTGCTTGGTATTCCAATAATTTTGCCTTCTAGATCATATTCTAAAAATGAATCCAATAAACCCTCTGCAGTATATTCTGAGGGCATTATTTCTGTAGTTAATCCTTTAGATTCTACAATGTGTTTGGTTTTGGGTCCAATAACTGCAATTTTGCACTGGGGATTTAGATGTTCTTTTAGGTCTGGACAAAAATTGAAAATAGATTCTAATGAAGCTGGAGAAGTGAATATTAGCCAGTCTAATTCTTTGAGTTGTTTTAACAGTCTCCTCAAAGTAGTAGTATAAGTAAATTTCAATTCCAAGGTAGGAACTACTAATGGAACTCCTCCAAATTCTTTAACAATATCAAATGTAAATTTGGAGCGTTCTATAGGTCGTGTGATGACTATTACTTTATTATTTAAAGTTTTAGACATTTTATTCTCCTTTAATTAATTAAATGGCCATTATAAGTAATTAAAAAATATTAAAAATAAAATAAAGGGCTTGAATGTTAAGTTTAAATAATTTAGGAAGTTGTTTTTTATAAAGAATATATGATATAAAATAACTCAGTTTCTGCTTACTTTTTCATTTTTTGGTAAACATCCACTACATTTCCTACAATTAAAATTGCGGGGGTGTTAATATCTTTTTCAGAGATGTTATCTAGCGTCCCAATTACTATTCTTTCCTTAGGAGTTGTACCATTTTCAATTATACAAACAGGAGTTTTAGGATCTCTATACTTCATCATTTCCTGAGTATTTTCTTTTATTTGACCAATTCCCATTAAAACAATAATGGTATCTGCAGTATAATCCCATTTTACCTGTTTTTCTTTTTTAGTTGGGTCTTCATGGCCAGTAACAATAGTAAATGATGTTGCTACTCCCCTATGGGTCACTGGGAGGCCAGCAGTGGTTGGAACTCCAATGGCGGATGTAACTCCAGGAATCATATCTACGGATATTCCTTCCTCGTGCAAGGCCAGAACTTCTTCTCCTCCACGACCAAATACAAATGGGTCTCCGCCTTTTAGCCTTACAACCTCATCATAAGCTTTTGCTTCATTAACTAGAATTTGATTTATTTCTTCCTGGGTTTTATAGTGCTCTCCTGCCTTTTTACCCACATAGATAAGCTTGGCGTTGGGGGCGTGTTTTAATATTTCTTCATTGGCCAATCTATCATAAATAACAACTTCTGCTTTTTCTAATGCTTTGACAGCTTTAAGAGTAATTAATTCCGGGTCTCCTGGACCTGCACCTACTAAATGTACTACCATTTCCTCACCAGCTTTAAATAAAGGATATAATTATAATTTTTTTATATAATTAATTTTAAATTTTTTTTTTTATTATGGTTAATATACTTACGGACAATTTTTAATTTTTATAAATCTAACATTTTTTAATAAAAATAGATTTTGATGGATTAAATATTATTTTAATTGGATTATTAAATAACCATTAAATTGCACTTTTAAACTCAATAATCTTATTCTAATTATCTAATAATTAATAATTCCTTTAAAGAATTTTAAACCATCGTCTGATCCTAATATCATTTCAGAGGCCCTTTCTGGATGGGGCATTACTGCACAAACTCGTCCTGTTTCGTCACAAACACCGGTGATTCCTTCCAGAGAACCATTAGGATTTTCTCCTTCGAATTGTAAAACAATCTGGTCATTATCCTTAGCCATTTCCAGGTTTTCGTTAAAATAACGGCCTTCGGCATGGGCCACCGGCATTTTTATAACTTCATTTTTATTATAAATGCTGGTAAATGGAGTTCGAGTGGTTTTAACCTTCATTTCACTCCACTGGCAATTAAATTTAGGATTTTCGTTCACGGTGAATACTCCAGGTACCAATCCAACTTCGGCTAGTATCTGAGCACCATTACATATGCCTAAAACGGGTTTTTCTTCTTTAGCCAGAGATTTTATTCCTTCAATTACTGGTGTTATAGCTGCTATTGCTCCAGCTCTTAAATAGTCTCCATAGGAAAATCCACCGGGAATCACTGCCGCATCAAGATTGGAGAGATCTTTTTGGTTCCACCAAATATATTCTGGTTCTCCACCGGCAAGTTCAAGAGCATGATAAACATCTCGATCACAATTAGAGCCAGGTAACCTTATTACTCCTACTTTCATTATTTGTCCTCTTATTTACTTAGTTAATTTGAATAAATTATTCTAATATTTCTGTTCTTAATTTAAACTTAAGGATTTGAAATTATATTCCTCAATCATATACAAATTCAGATCAACTTAATGGAACTATCTGGATTTGGTAATCATGAATAACTGGATTACATAACAAACGTTGACACATATCTTCTACCTCTTTTTCAACATCTGCTTGATTTTCCTCGTCCATAGTGAATTTTACTATATCAACAGTATCTGTATCTTGAACTTCATACCCTAGAAGTGCAAGGGCACGTTGAATAGTAGATGCTTCTGGGTTTAACATTCCTTTCTTCAAACTTATCTTAACTTCTACGTCGTATTTCATTAAACCACCATTAAATAAATTTAATTATATTATTTTTTTAATTATAAGATTAAATTTCTTTTAGTCCATACTTTTCAAGATCTTCTGGGTCTAGAATCATGGAAGCAACCTTTTTATAAGCATCCATTACTCCGCATTCCCCTTTTCTAAATAAATCTTTGTCAAGGACGTCACAGGTTTCAATATCCCAATAACGGCAAGTGTCTGGACTTATTTCGTCTCCTAAAACTATATTTTGGTTTTTATCATAACCAAATTCAATTTTAAAGTCTACAAGGCTGATACCTTTATTTGCTAAGAACTCTTTCAAGGTTTTATTAATTTTTAGAGTTATTTCTCTAATTGAATCCAACTCTTCTTTAGTAGCAAGATTTAAAGCTATGATTATATCGTCATTTAACATTGGATCATGAAATTCATCGTTTTTATAATCCATTTGTATAATGGGGGATTCAAAAACTTGTTTATCTTCAAAAGGAAATTTCCTTAGCAAACTCCCGGCTGCTATATTCCGAGTGATTACCTCTAAAGGTATCATTTTCAGCTTGTGTGAAAGCATTTCACCCGGTTTAATCAGCTCAATGAACTGAGTTTTTATTCCTTCTGCTTCTAAAACTTCAAATAATTTAGAAGAGATAATAGAATTGTAATAACCCTTGAGTTGAAGACTATCCTTTTTTTCACCGTCTCCGGCAGTTATATCATCTCTAAACTTAACAACTACTTTGTCAGAATGGTCAGTTTCATAAACGTCCTTCGCTTTACCACTGTAGATTAATTTTCCAACTTTTATCCTCATACTATCTCCATTTTTCTATTTGTTCTCAAAGGCTTATATATGTGTAAATCCAATTATAGAGATATATTGTGATTTAAGTAATATAATGATATCATTAAATAAAATTATTATATAAATTATCATAAGAATTAAATGAATAAAATATTTCTAAATTTATAATATAATATTTAATCTAAATTATAATAAATAATATTTAAAATTTTATGAGGCCAAAGATGCCTTTATAGGTGAAATGATGTGTGGTATAGTTGGATGTATCTTAAAAGATGATGAAGCAGCTCCAGTACTTTTAGAATGCGTAAAAAAGTTAGAATATAGGGGTTATGACTCTGTAGGTATTGCTACGTCATCTTCAAAGATTAATATCAGAAAAGATAAAGGAAAAATCAGTGAAGCTGAAAAGAACGTGAAACTTTCTGATTTACCGGGAAATATGGGTATTGCACATGTAAGATGGGCTACTCATGGTGTTCCTACTCAGAAGAATGCTCACCCTCACACAGATTGCAATGGCAAAATTGCAGTAGTTCATAATGGAATAATTGAAAATTATAAAGAATTAAAAAATAATTTAGAATCAGAAGGCCATATATTCAAGTCGGATACAGATACGGAAGTCATTCCGCATTTAATAGAAAAATTCATGGATCAAGGCTTTGATCTGGAGATTGCAGTACGGAAAACTCTGGAAATGATCCATGGGTCATATGCTATTGCAGTTATATCTACGGATGAGCCAGGCAAAATTATAGGGGTTCGGAAAGAAAGTCCTTTAATTGTAGGAAAGGGTGATGGGGATTATTTCCTGGCCTCAGATGTGCCAGCCATATTAAAACACACTAATAACATTATTTACTTAGAAGACGGGGAAATGGTTATTTTAGATGCTGATGGTGTTACTGTTAAAAATGTTCTGGGTGAAATCATTGAAAAAGAGGTCCATATAATTGAATGGACACCAGACATGGCTGAAAAGGGCGGTTTTGATCATTTCATGATAAAAGAGATTCATGAACAACCTGATGCGGTTAGAGATACTCTTATGGAGTCTTCAGAAATAGAAAAAATAGTTAATAACTTGGGTGACATTGAAAGAATCTGCTTTGTGGCTTGTGGTACATCTTATCATGCTTCTTTAATTGGAAAATATTTATTTGAAAGTTTAATGGGATTACCTACGGATGTAATTCTTGCTTCGGAATTCCAGTATTCTTCCAAGGCCATGGATGAAAAAACACTAGTGATATTTATCAGCCAGTCTGGAGAAACTGCAGACACTCTTAAAGCTCTTAGAACCGCTAAAAAAAGATCTGAAACATTGGTAATCGTCAATGTTGTAGGGAGTACTGCTACCCGGGAAGCTAAACATGTTGTTTTCACCAGAGCAGGGCCTGAAATAGGTGTGGCTGCTACTAAGACCTATGTAAGTCAGCTAACATGTGTATATCTTTTAGCAGCTCATATGAGCAAACGATTAGATTTGGTTGAAGATTTACATAAAATTCCTAAGTTCATGGCAGATGTTTTGAATAATGAGGATCATATTCATAGAATTGCTAAAAAATATAAAGATGTGCCTGATTTCTTCTTCATTGGAAGAGGGTTTTCTTACCCAACCGCTTTAGAAGGGGCTTTAAAACTAAAAGAAATTACTTATATTCATGGGGAAGGCTATGCTGCTGGAGAACTTAAGCACGGGCCATTGGCTTTGATTGATGATGGAGTTCCTGTAGTTGCTGTTGCACCTCCAGGAAATATCCATGATAAAACTTTAAGTAATGTAGAAGAAGTCAGGGCCCGAGGAGCCCATGTGATTTCGGTTGGTTCTGATAATGATGAAATTTTAAAATCAGAATCAAAGGATTTTATGGGGACGGATTCAGAGATTGATGAGTTGATTTCCCCTATTCCGTATATAGTTCCTTTACAGTTACTTGCATATTATATAAGTATTGAAAAGGGTATTGATCCTGATAAGCCGAAGAATTTGGCCAAGTGTGTTACTGTAGAGTAATTGAATAAATTAAAATATGATTCTTTTTTAATATTTAATCATATTTTATAGAAGTTTATTATTTTATTCCAATCAATAAAATCATAGTTTATCTATTCAAAACTTTCATATAAACATTTTCAACCTCTTTTTCGTATTCTTCATAAGGGCGTAAAATTTCATTTCTAATATTAAAAATTCTTTGGTTTAGTTCATTTATTTGTTCCGGGTTTTTGATGATATTAATCATTATATTGGACAATTCTTTTGGAGAAGAATCAACATTAACCCAGCCAGTAATATTATCTATAGTATATTCTGTTATTCCACCAAGATTATTTCCAATAACTGGTATACCTTTTGATAAAAATTCTAACCCTACAAAACCATAAACTTCTTCCCAAACTGAAGGTATTATTCCAACATCAATGGCATCTAATATATTATCTAAGTCCTTTGTATCATAATGTCCTTTAATAATTACATTTTCATGTTTATTGAGTTCTAATTCCCGAGATTTATCAATTTCTCCCAGTATATAGATATTATAGCGATTTGAATAAGATTTTAGTATATCTATGGTTTCTAATAAAAATTGAGATCCTTTTTCAACTGAAGAAAACCCATTCAAAACCCCAAAATTGATTGAATTATCATAATGTCTTGTTTTTTTAAAATTAATATTATTAAAATGATTTAAAAGATTTTGAACTATAAAAATCTGTGAATCTTCACCTAAAAATGTCTGGTAAATTTCTTTTGTTTTTGTAGAAGGTGAAATGAATGAATCAATTTTTTTTAATTTTAATATGTTTGAATCTCTTCTATCTTGGTATAAATTAGAAATTTTTTCGTAGTTATATATGGGGGTTACTGGAAAATTTATTTTAGGATCTTTTATTTTATCAGAACGAATGTTTTGTATAAACTTAAAAATTCTATTATAAATATTAAAAACAGGTATTTTGAATTTTTCTAAATGATAAGCTACTGTAGCAAGTAAAAAATAAGCACGACCCTCAAAATTATTACAACATAATAAACACATAGGGCCTACTTCATTTTCTGAACAAATTGTTTTATCTATTCTGTAAAGTTTCACAGTTGGACATAAAGGATAATAATCGTGAAGTGTCATTACTATTGGAATTCCTAATTCTTCTTTAAGTATGTCAATTAAAGAATAGGGTAATCCTAATATCTCTTGTATATGAATTATATCTGGTTTGTTACTTTTAATTATTTCTCGAAAAAGATTTTCAAATTCATAAACTTCTTTTTTGTTTTCTAAAGCACATTTAGATGGTAAAATTGGGGAATTGATTAATTCATGCATTATTATTCCATCTTTTTTGTAATTTTTTATCATAGTTTTTGAAAAAGGGTAGTATCTTCCAGAGAAGAAATAATGAACTTCATTTCCTTTTTTCGCTTGAAATTTCATTAAATTCATTGCATTCTTAATTGAACCACCGGTTCGCATAGGTAGAAAACCATGACCTATATGCATTATTTTTATTGTCATAGAATCACTCTTTTTTAATATTTTGACCTAATCCCCCAATGGATATACCATAGAGGTTCGCATAAAAAGTGGATAATGCATCATAATCTTTAAAAAATATTCTTTTGAATAAAAGATAAGGAAATAATAGTACACTTATCCAGTTCCTCCAAACATTTATCTCTAATTTTAAAAAACCGTTTTCTTTTAACAATCTTTCAACAGAGTAATAATTATATGGTCGTATATGTGTTGGTTCGCTCCAAAAATTTGCATTTCCTTCAGGAATAAATGCTGTTTTATAATATGGCATTTCTATATACAACAAACCATTGGATTTAACAACTCTATGAAACTCGATCATAAAATCATATGGATTTAATAAATGTTCAATAACATGAAAACAAACTAATAAATCAAACATATTATTCTCAAAAGGTATATTATCTCCTGAAGCTTTCTGGAAATTGATAAATGATGGAATAGAACTATTCATATCTCCAATATCGATACCATAAAGCTGTAAATCTGGCCTTAATTCATGAATGTTTTTAAGATAATTGGCTTTTCCACATCCTACATCTAATATCTTTCCATTCAATGGGAGATCTAAAACTAATTTACTAATTAATTTTTTATAGCCTTCACTTAGTACATCATTAATCGATTCATAATAAATCTCATTATATTTTGTTTCCATATTCTAACCTTCCATTATTTAGTTAATAATTATGAAACTTTAAGAAGAATTAAGGTTTCCATTTGTAAATGAACAATTTTTCTAAATCTTCAAATGGAACATTTTTTTTTATATTTTTATATTTATTCATGAAGTGTCTAATTTCTTTGTAGGCATCCCATTTAGCTTTTAATATGATCGTCTTTCTTCTTACTAAGTTTATACTAATTTGGGCTACTTCAGAAGCAAATAATAGCGGAAATTTTTTAATAATATATCTTTTTGGAAGATTTTTGAATATGGTCCAAGTTGAATTTCTCCAGGTATGATATATAGTGAAATCGCTTAATGGTTCATTAGTACCCCCTCTATAATGATACATTACTGCCTTTGGGCAGTAGTAAGATTTCCAACCCGCTCTGCGAAGTCTTAATGCTAAGTCTGTATCTTCACAATATGCAAAAAAATCTTCATCAAAATATGTATTTTCATATTTTACATCGGATAATGCTTTTTTTTTATAAAGACAACCTGCAGGAGAAGATCCCATTATTTCTTCTTCATTTTCATACTTATCCAAACTTTCATAAGCTCCTCTTTTAAAAGCTAATCCATTGATAGAATATTCAATTCCAACCACATCAATAAGGCTAGTATTTTGACCCCATATAATTTTTGACTGTATGCTACCTGCTTCAGGATGTTTTTTTGACATTAAAATTAGTTTTTCCAAAAAATCTTCTTTAATTTCAGTGTCATTGTTTAAACAAACAATAAACTTGCATTCAAAGTCTTTAAAACTCTCGTTTATCCCCTGGTTGTTTGCTTTAGCAAAACCATAGTTTTCATGGTTTTTAATAATTTTGATTTTACCAGATTTCAGTTCATTATAATAATTTTGATTAATATAATCAATAGAATCATTATTTGGTGAATTGTCTACAAATATAATCCTAAAATTTGAATAAGTCTGATTGAAAAGAGAAATAAAGTATTTTTCTAAAAATTTCTTGCCATTATAATCTGGGGTGATAATATAAGTCTCTACCATTCAAATACTTCCTTAAATATGATTATAAATATTTAAAATGTCTTTAACAATTTTATCCCAGATGAAACTCTTTTCTACAATTTTTCGCCCATTTTCTCCTAAATTATTTCTTTTTAATGGATTTTTTAATATAGAATCTATTACAACTTCTAATTTTTCTAAATCAAATGGTTCAACCAAATAACCATTAACTCCATCTTCAACAACTTCCACCACACCACCTGAAGCATAGGCCACAACTGGAATCCCACATGCATTAGCCTCGGCTAACACCATTCCAAAACCTTCTCGGGTAGAAGGTAAGACTAACACATTAGATTTTTTCATTTCACCCATCAGTTCGTTATAATCTAAATTATCCAAAAATTGAATACTATCTCGAAGATCATATTCTTTAGTCATTGAAATTAAATTTTCTTTCTCAACACCATTACCAACTATCAGTAAATTAATATCTGAAATTTCTTTTTTCAGAGATTTAACAACTTTCAATAAATGATCAACATGTTTATGTGGTGCTAGTCTGCCTACGAAGATTATAGTATTTTCATATTTCTCATTAACTTTAACAGAATCTATTAATTCCAAATCCACACCAGCGTAAACCACAGAAACTCTATTTTTTTGGACACCATAATATTTAACCAGAGATTTTTTAGTTTCATTACTCACAGTAATTATTTTATCATATGGGAACCTAACCAAAATTTTTTCAGCCAAAGCAGCAATTTTAGATGATTGAATCCACTGATCATCATCTTCTGTACTTACATCATATATTGTTCCAATAATTGGAGTTCTTTTCAATTTTGCACCGAAAAAAGCAGGAATAAGTGGAGCATAAGCTTGAGCATCTATTATATCATAATTATGAGTCACAATCCACTTAAAAACTGCAAATATGAAATTTATAAAATTTGATGAACTTCTGTGCGGAGGTTTGTTAATGGTAGGTCCAATATGATGAATATTAATTCCTTCAATTTCTTCATATTTATTTACACCAGCTATTTTCATACAAATAACATCAACCTGATGGCCTTTTTTCACTAAACGTTTAGAAATTTCATAATAACGCCTTTCGCCACCGCCGTGATAGTGAGGAATAAAAAAATCACATACTATACATATTTTCATAATAGGCCTCTTTATTGATTTGATATATAATTATTAATTAGATTTAATTAGATTCAAATTTATATTTATTTAATAAATTTTATTTAATTTATAGTGATAAAATGAATTACCAACATTCAGAATCATTAACTCCTCAAAAAGAAGCAATATCTCTAATAAACTATTATTTTCAAAAAGAAATACATGGAGATTTAAAAGCGAGGAATCATCTCAAAAATGAATTTCTAAAATATTTAATTAAAACAGATGATGGATCCTACACCTTAAACTCTGGGGAAATTAATGGTAATTCTGAAACTATGCATACCAATAAAGGAGCCATCACAGAATCATTGGAAAAATTTGTAAAACCATCAAATCTGAATAATAAAAGTAATATTAAAGTTTTAGATACATGCAGTGGGTTTGGTTATAATTCAGCTACATTAATTGATTATTTAGGTGCTGATTCAAATACTGATATTGATTTAAGCTTAGATTTGATTGAAATTTCCATTGAAACTCTTGCGGGAGGCCTATTAGTACCAGTTCCTTTAGCAACACACAATATAGTTAAAAAGGCCATTGAGGAAAAATTAATTAAAGAAAATTACGCGAAATTCAACTTTGAAAAGGGGACTATCCCAAAAAATATTCAATTTAATATTTATTCTAAAGATGCACGGGAAGTAGTCCAAAATCTTGATTCAGATTATTATGATGCTATCTTTCTAGACCCATTCAGCCCTTCAAAGGCTCCGGAACTATACACGGTTGAATTTTTCAAAGAATTAAAACGAATTATAAAAAATGATGGTGTTCTAGCCACCTACACCTCTGCCGCCCCGGTCAGAAGTGCCTTGGTCGAAGCAGGGTTTTATATCGGTGAAGGCCCTATCTTTGGCCGTAAATCCGGGGGAACAATTGCTTCTAATTCTTTAAGTAATATTAAAAAAGATATTTCCGAGGCTGATGAGAGAATGATTTCTCTTTCTGATGTTGGTATTCCCTTTATAGACCCTTTTTTAGATTTATCAGGTACTGAAATCTCTAAAAATCGTTCAATTGCTAGAAAAAAGGCTAGAGGAACATATAAATTTTCTTCTGCAGCTAAAGCACCTATTTTTTTGGGTAAAGAAATTGAAATGAATAGGTGGGGCCGCAAAGTTGTAAGAAATATTAATCAGTTACATATTGATGATTTAAAATCAAAAAAGGCTTTATATTTGGTTTGCTGTCAAAATGAATTATGTTATTGTGGTTGTAATATTAATAGAATATCTAATTCTAGAGATAGGATAAAAAAGATGTCTCAAAGGCTTTCTAATCTAAGGAATGTCATGGAATAGTTCATTTTAAGGATATAAATATTATATTGTTCACGAGTAAGAATATTGTTCTGAAATGGAATAATTGTGCTTAAAATTGACTATTAATCCCTATTTTGAATATTTAGCTCCAGTATCAAGAAAAATTTAAATAGTATTAATATTAATTTCATTATGTATTAGTATTATTACTAATATGGTATGGAAATGGGGGACTTCTAATCTACATAAAAAAATATTATTTTTACTTTACTAGCAATCAACTTTAATATCTATAAAATTCTGATAAGTTTTATAAAGAAATATTTGAATCTTTTTTTCTTATTAAGATTGCAACTAATATTAACTGAATAGATTTATAATATTGTAGATTCACATTCATATAGAGGATCTTCCATTAAAAGGAGACAGATAAATGTTTGAAATAAAATTAAAAGATAATTTAGGAAGAACCGGAATTATTAAAACTAAACATGGCGAAATCAGGACACCAGCACTAATGCCAGTGATTCACCCGGGAAAGCAATCTATTGATGTAAAATCTTTAGGTGCTGAAATAGTAATTACTAATGCATACATTATTTACAAAAATGAAGAATTAAAGGAAAAAGCTTCAAAAGAAGGTGTCCATTCTTTAATAAACTTTGATGGCCCAGTAATGACTGATTCTGGTTCTTTTCAACTTTCAGAATATGGTGATGTTGATATAAACAACCAGGAAGTTATTGAATTCCAGGAACTAATAGGTTCAGATATAGGAACTTCACTTGATATTCCTACACCACCTTTTGTAAGCAGAGGCCGTGCTGAAAGGGAACTGGAAACAACACTGGAACGGGCCAAAGAATCTTTAAAATATAGAAAAGACATTTCGTTAAATTCTGTGGTTCAGGGATCGACTTTTCCGGATTTAAGATCAAAATGTGCTGATGAATTGGGTAAAATGGACTTTGAACTTCATCCTATTGGTGCGGTGGTCCCTTTAATGGAAAAATATCAATATAAAGACTTGGTTGATGTGGTAATTGCCTCAGTTTCTCATTTACCAGATTCCCGGCCTAGGCACTTAATGGGCGCTGGACATCCTATGATTTTTGCTCTAGCAGTGGCTATGGGCTGTGATTTGTTTGATTCTGCAGCATATATTCTTTATGCTGAGGATGACAGATTTTTAACAGTTTCTGGAACTTACAAACTGGAAAACCTTGTTGAAATGCCATGTTCCTGTCCAGTGTGTATTGAATACACTCCAGATGACTTAAGAAAAATGGAAAAGAGTGAGCGAAAGGTTTTTATTGCTCAACATAACTTAAATGTAAGCTTTGCAGAGATAAGGATGATAAAACAAGCCATTGCAGAAGGTAATTTAATGGAACTTGTTGAAAACCGATGCAGAGCACATCCTCGCCTTTTAGATGCATACCGTCAACTAGGAAATTATATGGACGTTATGGAAAAATATGATCCCGCATCTAAAAAATCTGCTTTCTTTTATAGTGGCCCAGAATCATTGAAAAGGGTGGAAGTATACAGGCATCTGGAAAAAATGGGCCAAATGCCAAAAAAGAGCAGAATAATGCTTTTGCCATCTAATCGAAAACCTTATCATAAATATTTGCCTCAAGAATTAGGGGAATTTTATAGCATGGGTTCATCTAAAAAGACTGGAATGGATGATCTTCAAATAATGGTAGTGGATGTTCCTTTTGGCCTGATACCTCTTGAATTGGATGAAGTATATCCTCTGGCTCAAAATGATGCTCCTAAAATATTAGACTTGGATTCCATAAAATTTATCCAAGAAATAGTAGAAGGACTATTTGAAAAATATGAAGAAGTCATTGTCAGTGCCGATATTGTAAAACAATTTGAATTAGAACTAATTTTAAATTATTCAATCCCAGAATCATTTAAAATAAAAATAGCTGATCAGCAAAAAATAATTATGGTAGCGGATTACCAATTTGGACATGGGGCGGGTGAAGCGCTTTTTGCAGGCAAATTAGAAATTGTGAGAAGTAAAAAAACAGGAAAAATAAGGCACATATATTATGGAAAAGAGTTAATAGCAACTATGAGAGCATCAGACGGATTTTTTGTTCTCAGTAAAGAAGGTGCCCGGCGACTTCATTCTAGAATGGAATTTCCTAAAAATAGGGTTGTGGTGAATGCAGACTCTGAACCATATGCTCGTGAGGGAAAAAGTATATTTGCTAAATTTGTTATAGAATGTGATAAGAATATAAAATCTAATGAAGAGGTTTTAATTGTAAATGAAAATGATGATTTACTGGCCTTTGGTAAGGCACTTTTAAATAGTGCTGAAATAATGGATTTCCAAGTGGGTCAGGCAATTAAAACCAGAAAAGGAGGATTATGATGATACCTGGAGCAGGAATGAACCCTAAACAACTTAAACAGATGCAGCGAAGCATGAAACAAATGGGCATGGACATGAAAGAAGTTCATGGTGCCACAGAAGTTATTATAAAACTAAAAAACAAGGAAATTATCATTAAAAATCCTAAAGTAAACATAATGGACTTCATGGGACAGCAAACTTATCAAATAACTGGAAAATCCAAAGAAAAAGCTATTGAGACTGAATTGGTTATTCCTAACGATGATATTGAACTGGTTGCCACCCAAACTGGTGTTAGTAAAGAAGATGCAGAAAAGGCACTAAAAGAAACTAAGGGAGATTTAGCTGAAGCTATTATGAGGTTGAGTTAATGTTTGTACATTTAGCTGAAGCTATTATGAGGTTGAGTTAATGGTCTTAATTGCCCATTTATCTGATCTTCATGTAGGTGCACATAATCATGTTGAAAAAACTCTCCTAGATGCCATAGATCAGATTAATAATTTAAATCCTGATTTAATTGTTTTAACCGGGGATTTAACTGATAATGGTTATTATTTGGAGTTTTTAAAGGTTAATGAATATCTTGACTTGTTTGAAAATCCTGTAATGGTAGTTCCAGGCAATCATGATGCTCGACATGTGGGCAATGAAACTTTTGAAGAAATTTTTCATGACCGCAGTGGTACATTAAGCAATGATTCTGATAATTTAACTGTAATTGGCCTGGATAGTAGTGAACCCGATCTTGATTATGGAAAAGTGGGCCGTCCTCAACAAATCTGGATGGAAGATGAATTATTAAAGGCCCAAAACAATAATCAATATCAAATTATTGCTCTTCACCACCATATAATTCCTGTTCCAAAAACAGGTAGAGAAAGAAATGTTTTGGCAGATGCAGGGGATATTCTTCATTCTTTAACTAACAATAATGTTGATTTAGTTATTTCTGGCCATAAACATGTCCCCCATTTATGGGAATTGCAGAAGACTGTTTTTGTTACTGCAGGAACAGTTTCTTCTCTTAAACTCAGAGGCAAGGACCTTAATTCTTTTAACACATATAATATAGAAGAAAATGCACTTGAAATAAATTTAAATCAAGTATATGGAAAAAAGCATTTGATGGCTAAATTTGAAAATAAATGTTCTATCTAATTGATTGCTAGTATATAAATTATTTTAATTATATTATATTTTTTATAGATTTTACTTAGTACTTGGGTTATTAATATTAAAAATAACTTAATTTTCCCTAATTATTTATATATTTTAATTATATAATTTAATATAAAATATTTGATATCAGAATACTTATAAACTAAAATTTAGATTGTATTTCTTTATTATCAGATAATATTATTAACTAAACAGATTAATTAATAACTGATTGGTGTTAATATAATATATTTGGTAATATAAATAAATTATAAATAGAATCATTTCTTAGATAAAAAATTGAATCATTGAATACGTATAAATTAATTCCAAATTATATTTTAAGTTAAGAATATCTATAATTAGTTGGCTATAGGTGGTTAATTGAAAGTTATTATAGATGCATCGAATGTGGCCCATTATGGGAAAGGAAAAGATGAAAAACCTCTTTTGAAGAATATATTGAGTTCAATAGAATCTTTAAAGAAATTGGGTTATGAACCGGTAATCATTGCAGATGCATCGTTACGTCATGAAATTGATAATAAAGAATCATTTAATAATTATTTGCAGGATGGTGAGTTTCATCAAGTTCCTTCTGGAACTACGGCTGATCATTACATTCTGAAATTGGCTGAAGAAGATGATGCTAAAATACTTTCTAATGATAACTTTAGAGAGTATTTTGATGAATTTCAAGATATTAATAGTCGAAGAATACCATTCACTTTAAAAGATGGTGAAATTGATATTGGAACCTCTTCTAAACCAAAGAAAATAAAGAATATTCTGCAAAAAATTTCTACGGAAACTCTTTCTCAATTTGAAAAGAAGAACATGGACTCTTACAGAATTAAAAAAGGTAAGAAACTTAGTGGGATAGCTATTGCTAAGGAAGCTATTGATAGAATCACTAAAAGCAAAGAAGAGGGCATTGAACCTAAATTAGAGGGACTTTTTATGAAGATTCCTCTTTTTGAGAAAGTTATGAGCATGGTGGAAGAAGCAGAAAAAACCAGTGATTTCATTATTTTTGTTTTAGTACATCCCAAAGATTACAAGGATGCTGTAAAGAATGCAGGTAACATAGCCGTTACTGTTGGTGATAGATTAAAACTGGATCACGCACCATTGGTTGCGGTTCGTAATGATCTTTTCACTAGACCAGGTAGCTTTGAATTAAATATAATATACTCCGATGAGATTTTAGAAGAATCCCCTTATAATGTAAATATAACTATTAATGATCATGACTATTCTTTTGTAAAAAAGAACTCCCGAAACATTGCTAGTACCATTGCAGCCAGACTTGGAACCTGGAAATTTCCTATAGTATCTGTAAAACCGAGTATGCTTATGGAAAAACCAGGTCAGTTTGATATTATCCTAGAAAAGGGAGGAAATGATTAATGGTATCAGACTATTTATTAAGGGCGCTATCTGGGTTTTTTCTCAAACATAAAGTGCTGAGTATAGGCACTAAATATTATCCCACGAATAATACAGAAAGGGAATACGTGGAAATGATAAACTACACTCAGACCATGCTTATAGAGATAGAAAAAGCCAATATTACTACTAATAAGATTTTTGAAAACCTTATTAATGAGGTTGGAAAGGAAAATATTCCTGATAACAAACGATTCATCGAAATAAAGCCTGCTGAGGATAGAGTGGATGAATACGCTCTTTTAAGTAATATTATCATGGGCAGTGATCGTTACTTGTATGTGGAAGTTTTTAATAAAGGACGAATAGTTCAGGAATTTGCAGAAATAATTAAACGAGAAAATGGTACAATTGTTGAACAGAGCACCAGCGAGATTGTTGCTAAGTTGCTTTCTAAAAATGATGCTATAAGAGTGGCTATTGATCTTATTAGGGTCGGTAACAATAAGGATATCAGTGTTCGGGCTGCAGTAGGAATGACTGGTGCAGCATCCATTGAAAGATCCATTAATTTAAATAGAGAAATAGGCGAAGTTTCAGGGGTCGGTTTCACGAAACTTGGAGGCGAGTTCGCTGTAGTTTTCCCTTCAAAATTCTCCAAACTCAAAGGTGAACCTCTTTTATATGACAACTACCTTTTTATTGATGTTATTGATTCCACTAAATTTATTGATGAAAAGGGCAGAGATCATTTAGTAGAAATAATGAATGATATTAAAGCATTCATTGAAAAAGAGTGCAAAGGAAAAATTGAAGGTTATAGGGAAGGTGGAGATGACCTTATCGCTAATTTCCCTACAAAAGATTTGGCTCTAAAAGCAGGAATTGACTCTGCATGGCATGCGCTTAATAATGGTGCTAAAATTAGGGCAGGTATAGGAAAAAGTCGAAGAGAGGCTGGTGAAAGAGCTCAGCTTGCTGATGGTATCAAACTATGGAATCCTAGTTCATTGATTGTATTTGATGTAGCAGATGGAGTATATGGTTATTTTATTCCCTCAGAATTTGCAAGATCAATTATGGATTTTGTTTCGCATAAAAAATCAAAAGCATTTTTAATATTCTTGCTTGTATTTTTTGCTACATTTATAGGTTGGAATATAGGATATTGGCAGTTTGGAATAGTAGCAATTTTCCTAGCTGTACTCTACGCTATTACTACCTAAAGGTAACCTTTTTAAGGAGATAAATACAAAATTTATATGTGGAGGTAGCATGAGGCCCGAGACTGAAGGAAAAATAATTGTTGGTTTAATAATTTCCTTGATTGCATTTGGTTGTGGCTCTGGTGTGGGCATAGTGATAGGTATTTCTCAAAATGATACCACTTCTCCTTTTTCACTCAATTATAGTCAGCCAAACAGTTCGGATTTTCCGATAACAACTACTAAATCTACAGATCTTTCAAACACTTCCCCATCACAAGATTCTCAGAGCAGTGATTCCGAAGTGGTTTATGTGACTAAATCTGATAGTAATAGTGGGAATAGCAAGGGAAGTACTAATAATGGCAATATTAATAACAATAATAATGAAAGTCCAGATTAAGATTAATTACTAGATATTTTCATGATATTGAGCATTAAAATTAATTTTAAATAAAAAAATTAGTTATTCAAGGTTATTTAAAATAATAATTACTACTCAATGTTTATTGATTTTGTTAATCTGGATTCTAAATATTCTTGTTTTAGAATATTTTAATTGCTTAAATATATTTAAATTATTAATATAATCATTCAAATCTCATAAATATGGAATTTATTAAATTTTATTTTTATTAATTTTAAAATATTTTGGTGACTTATCATGAAAATTATTAGTGGTGGTGTTTGTGCTGTTGATGGAGTTCTGGCTTCTGGGGCACAAAAAGGAAAATATGGTGTGGGAATCATCTTTAATGAAAAAAGTAATGCTTCAGCAGTATTCACATCAAATAAAGTAGTTGCAGCTCCAGTTATTATTACAAAAAAGTCAATTGAAAATGGCCATATTTCGGCAATAGTGGCCAATAGTGGCAATGCAAATTGTTTCACTGGCGAGAATGGTATTTCAAATGCAATTAAAATGGCAAAAACAGTTTCTAAGTTTTTAAAAATTGACTCAGACGATGTAGGGGTGGGATCCACAGGAGTAATTGGTCGGGAAATGCCTATGGAAATAATAAATCCTTTAATTGATGAATCTCTAAAAACTCTAGAAAATACTCCTGAAGGGTCTTTAAGAGCTGCAGAGGCCATAATGACGACAGATACATTTTCTAAAGAATTTGCAGTGGAGACTACTCTTGAAGATGGTAGTGTTGTTAAAATTGGTGGTATAACCAAAGGGTCTGGAATGATTGCGCCTAATATGGGGACCATGCTTTCTTATATAACCACTGATGTTAAGGCATCACCTGAAGAACTCCATAAAGCTCTTAAAGAGGCAGTGGAGCAAAGTTTTAATATGGTTATAGTGGATGGTGATGAAAGTACCAATGATATGTTGGTTATAATGGCTAATGGGAAGTCTGGAAAGATTGATGAGAACTTCCAGAAAGCATTGAATTTTCTTTGTCAGATGCTAGCAAAAATGATGGCCAAAGATGGGGAAGGAGCTACTAAATTCATGGAAGTTGAAATTAAAAATGCAGAGTCTATTGAAGATGCTCGTTTAGCTTCTAAATCAATTGCCAAATCTCCTTTAGTCAAAACTGCATTGTTCGGTGCAGATCCTAACTGGGGGCGTATAGTGGCGGCTACAGGGTATTCTGGAGCCAAAATGGATGAGAAAATTATCAGTGTTTCTTTAAAAGCATTAAAATCTTTTTCAAACCATGAATTAACTATTGAAACATCATCTGATGATAAAAATACTGTTAAAATAGTCGATAAAGGTAATGTGTTGGCCTTTGAAAATACAAAAGAACTATCTGATGCGGAAGCTATAATGAAAAGCAAGGATATAAAAATTATTGTTGATTTAGGATTAGGCCAGTACTCGGCCACGGCTTATGGCTGTGATTTAAGTTATGATTATGTAAAAATTAATGCGGAATATACAACATAGTTTATGATATAACTTGCAGTAAATGTGTTGAATCTTATTCAAAGATTAAATATTATTAATTATATTTCATAATAATTATTTCATAATAAAATTATTATTGTTATAGTAGGTATCTAAATGAAAACAGTGAATATTTTGGTGGAAGCCCTGCCTTATATTAAAAAATTCCACGAAAAAAAGATTATGATAAAGTATGGTGGCCATGCCATGATTGATGAAAAGGCCATGGAATCCACAGCCAGAGATACAGTTCTCTTGAAATATGTAGGTATGGAACCGGTGGTAGTACATGGCGGAGGTCCAGAAATATCTAGATCCATGAATAAAATGGGTAAAGAACCTAAATTTATTGAAGGGCTACGTATAACTGATGAAGAAACCATGGAAATTGTTAAAATGGTTTTAGTTGGAAAAATTAATACTAGTATAGTATCTAATATTTGTTTACATGGTGGTAAAGGTGTAGGATTATCTGGAAAGGACAGTGGACTTATTAAGGCACGAAAAAAAGCACCTCATGTATTTAAAAATATTGAAACCGGTGAAGAAAGACAGATTGATTTGGGATTGGTTGGTGAAATAGAATCAATAAATACCGAGATTATTGAAATGCTAACTGATAATAATTATATTCCTATTATTTCTCCTATTGGTGTGGATAACACCGGGAATACTTTAAACTTAAATGCAGATACGGTTGCGGGTGATATTGCTTCAAAAATAGATGCTGAAAAGTTAATAGTTTTAACCGATGTGCCTGGAATTTTAGAAGATCCTAAAGATCCAGAATCACTGATAAAGAAGATAAGCATTGATGAAATTAGCGAATTGGTTAAAGATGGCATTATTAAAGATGGAATGCTTCCTAAAACTATGACTTGCATCCAGGCCATACAAGAAGGTGTTTCTTCGGCCCATATTATTGATGGGAGAGTAGAACATTCTATATTACTGGAAATATTCACTAAAAAAGGAATAGGGACTATGATAACCAAGTAATCATGTTATTTGATTTTTAGTTTATTAAAATAATTAAATTAATAAATTGAGAATCAATAAACTTATTTTATCTAAATTTTAAATTTTTTTTTAAATAATCATAAACTAAATTTAAAATTAAATATTAATATTTTTTATAACTTCTCTGGCTATTTCCATGGTTTTGGAGTTACCCCCCAAATCTGGTGTTAAAAATTTTCCTTCTTTTAGAACTTTAAGCAATGAATTTTCAACCAAATTCGCACTTTCTAATTCTCCAAGGTGTTTAAGCATCATAACGGTTGATAAAATCATTCCTGATGGGTTAGCTATTCCTTTACCCGCAATATCTGGTGCTGAACCATGAACTGGCTCAAAAAGTCCATTATTTTCACCTATATTTGCGGAAGGTGTCATTCCAAGCCCACCTACCAAACCTGCTCCTTCATCCGAGAGTATGTCTCCAAAAAGATTGGTGGTAACCACTACATCGAAAATATGGGGCTTTGTTACGAAATACATGGCCGTGGCATCCACGTAATAATCATTTGATTCTATGTCCGGATAATTTTTAGCAGTATTGTAAAATGATTCTTTGAACAAGCCGTCTGTTTTTTTAAGTACATTTGCTTTATGGACGGCAGTAACTTTATTTCTATTATTGGTTTTAGCATATTCAAAAGCAAATTTGCATATGCGCATTGAAGCATTTTTAGTAATTAATCGGGAGGCATTGGCTCCCTCTGGTGTGTATTCTTCTAATCCAGAATACAACCCTTCAGTATTTTCTCGAATTATTACAAAATCCAGGTTAGGGTATAGGGATTTAATTCCTGGAAGTGATTTAATTGGTCTTAAATTTGCAAAAAGGTCTAAATTTTTTCTAAGTGTTATTATGGCACTTTTTTGTCCAGGGACAGTTGTAACTGCTCCAAAAAGAGTAGCATCAGTTTTTTTTGCAATTTTTATTGTTTCATCAGGTATGTTTGTTCCATTTTTTTGAAAACATTCATTTCCTGCTTCAGCTATTTTGTATTCTAAATTCAATTCTAAGGAATTTAAAACTGAAATAGCGGCTTCTATTACTTCTTTTCCTATTCCGTCTCCACCTATAACCGTAATTTTTTTCATGAAAAAGCACCGATTTTTTTTAAAAATCAACAATAATGTTCTTTAAATGTAAATTATATA
This sequence comes from Methanobacteriaceae archaeon, assembly GCA_030656015.1. Lineage (NCBI taxonomy): Archaea > Methanobacteriati > Methanobacteriota > Methanobacteria > Methanobacteriales > Methanobacteriaceae > Methanobacteriaceae archaeon. Next base: position 355,439 of record JAUSNX010000001.1, on the reverse strand, counting down.
TGTTTATAAGAATATAATTAAGTTAAATATCTCTATTATAATATCTCTTGGATAATATAATTATTGGGGGATTATTTTTAATAGATATGGATTTATATATGATATTTTCATATCATGACTAGAATTACTTTTAGTTTAATGTTTAAGAAGTTCTAATGGATGGATTAATTATTAGAATCGAGCAAACTTTGTTTGGAAGTCTCATTAAAGTGCATGAAAATAGATTAATTATAATTTATAAAAGTTAATTATATCTTATAATCGAAAAAAATTTTCTGTCGAGAATTATAATTAAGAGATGATTTATATGAATGATGTTCTGTTAATATTGGGATTTATGGATGTTTTCACCGGCAGTAAAAAGGGTTCTATAAAGTATTATGAGGAAAAGCTTCATGAGTTTCAAGAAAAAGAAGCCGAGACATTAATTGATATTGGCGCCATTTATTTGGAAAAAAATGATCTTCAAAATGCTTTAAAAAACTTTAATGATGCTTTAAATACCTATAAGAAACTCAAATATCATGAAGGTGTAGCTTATACCTTTGATCTTATTGGTGATACATATTTGTCTGCTAGAAACTGTGAAATGGCCCTAAGAAATTTTAAACAAGCAAGGGAAATTTATGCTAGTATTGGCTCTTCAATAGCAGATGAAATGAGTGAAAAAATCGATGAAGTAGGCCATATAAATGAGTCTATGGACATGGATCTGGATTTAGTAGATTTTGATGAAAAAGAGAATTCAGTTGATCAGAAAGAATATGCTGATGACGATTATTTTGATGAGGTACCCTTTGAGGATATAAATGCTGCGGGTGAAAATTTAGATGACCCTTCTAAATCTGATAACTCTTCTAAATCTGATAAAATATCCATGAAAAAGATTGCTAAAAAGTTAGAAGAATCAATAATGCTTCTTGAAAATTCTGATATTTATTCAATTTATTATAAAGATTCTAAAGATGAGGGTATAGAATATCTTAAAGAAGCCTTATTAACTGCTGAAGTAATTGATGATACTAAAGGGCAAGCTACTCTTCATTTAATGATAGGAGATAATGATTTAAAAAATAAAAATACTGCTCAAGCTTTAAATCACTTTGGCCAGGCACGAAAAATCTTTGAAAGAAGTAATGATAAAAAGGGCAAAGCTATTGCCATGCTTTTGATGGGTGCTGTATTTTTTGTCCTAGATGAAAAAGATGAAATGTATGATTTATTTAAAAATTCTTTTAACTTATTTCATGAGATTAAATATAAAGATGGAGAAAATGTTGCCAAAGACCTTATTGGGATGCTTTCTATTTAATAAAATAAATTTTGCAGAATTGATTATATTTTAATAGAAATCATTATTGTAGAAATCTTTACAAAGATGGCCCAATATAGAAAAATCTTTTATCAAAAAGATACAATATTAAACTATATCATTATTTATTGATTAAATATCGAGGTGAAAAAATGGAGAAAAAAGAAAATGTGATTAGACTCATCGAATCTTTACAGGAAGATGATGAACACGTTAGAGTGCAGGTTATTGAACTTTTAGAAGAAATCGGAAATCCTGCTGTTGATCCACTCATTGATGTCCTTGATAGTCCGAATAAATATGTTAGAATGGGTGCTGCTAAGGCTTTAGGGGTCATTGGGGATTCTAAAGCAATTGAACCCCTGATTAAAACTTTGAAAGATGATAATAAGTGGGTTCGCAGAGATGCTTCAGGTGCTTTGGCTCAAATGGGGACTGATGCAGTTGAACCTTTGATAAATATTCTCTCAGATGATGATTGGAAAGTTAGAGGTGCAGCCACTTGGGCTTTAGGTAATATAAAAGACCCTAGAGCTGTTGAGCCTTTAATAGGTGTTTTAAATGATGAAAGTGGATTTGTAAGGGGCGGTGCTACCTGGGCTTTAGGTAATATTGGTGGTGAAAAAGCCGAAAGTGCATTAAAAGAAGTTGCTAAGGGCGAAGGAACATATACTAAAAAAGTTGCTTCTAATTATTTGAATAAAGATGATAATTAATTTGGGTTATCATCTTAATTTTAATTTATTATATTAAATTCTGGGCCTTAATGGCTTTCTGAATTTTTAATTTATTTAAAGTACCCAATTTTCAGGGTTAAATGAAAATTAAGATTAATATATAAATTTCTATTATTCATTGAGCATCATTAATATCTAGCTCATCTCAATTTGTTAAAGATAATAAAAAATAATAGATAATACAGTAATTAACTTAAACAGGTGTTTATTTGAAAGTAAGTGTAATTGGAGCTTCAGGAAAGGTTGGAAGTTCTGCTGCCTTTTGTTTGGCAGAAGAATATTCACTTAGAGAGTTGGTCCTTGTTTCTAGAGAAGAAAGTTTAGATAAGATTAAAGGGGAAGCTATGGACATGTATGATGCTTTAGCAGCAAAAGATGTTCATGTTGATATTAAGTCAACTAGTAATCTGGAAGATTTGGCTGGTTCTAATATTATTGTTTTGACATCAGGTATTGCTCGAAAAGAAGGTATGTCAAGGATGGACTTGGCTATTCCCAATGCTAAAATTGTTGCAAAATATGCGAAAGCAGTTGCTAAATATGCTCCCGATTCTATATTGCTTGTAGTGAGTAATCCTGTAGATGTAATGACTCATGTGGCTTTAAAAGCTTCTGGAATGGATAAAACCCGTGTTATTGGTTTGGGTAATCACCTGGATTCTTTGCGTCTTAAAACTTTCATTGCCCGCCACTTCAATATAAATGTTAGTGAAGTAAGATCCAGGGTTATTGGAGAACATGGGGCAAATATGGTTCCTCTTTTAAGTTCAACATCTATTGGTGGTATTTTACTCAAATATTTCTCTAATTATCATGATTTTGATATGGGGAACATTATAGAGAAGGTTAAAAGCGCAGGGGAAGAAGTAATTATTAGAAAAGGAGCAACTGAATTTGGCCCAGCTTATGCAATTTCTAATATTGTAACTACCATCTTAAATGATCAAAAAAGAATCTTGACCGTTAGCGCATACCTTGATGGTGAAATTGAGGGCGTTAAAGGTGTATGTCTGGGAGTACCTGCTAAAGTCGGTGCGAAGGGTATCGAAGAGATCATTCCCATAAAAATGAGTGATTATGAAATTAAAGCTTTTCTTAAAGCTGCTGATGTGGTTAAATCTTTGACTGACGATGTTTTTAAAGCGGCAGACATTTAATTGTTTATTTTTTTTATTTAATGTATATTTGATATTAATATACTTTTTCTGGAACAATCGGAGCATAATGTAGGATATAATATTTTTATTAATAAATGATTGAATATTACCTTAATTTTTTGATAATTTTATATAATTTGAATAATGTTTAAAAAAATTTACTATTTTTTGATTTTTAGTTTAGTTATATGATAATTTAAGTATAATTACTTTAGAAATACAATAATTTATACTTATTTTGTTTACTAAATATTTTTAAAAATCGAAGCAAATATTTATATCATCGTTCAGTTATACTATATTTAACTAATATATTTCTGAACATTGTACATTAATACTGGAATATAGAAATCAAAATTCAGAAAATAACTCCAGTCGGCAATGATTTTCCGGTAGGTTTATATATCATTATTTAAATAATATGTGATTACTTAGATTATGATTTTATAAAATTACAGCTTATCTTTAACTATAATAGGTAAATCTAATTCATAATCTTATAAAAAACCCATCAAAAATAGTGAAGGAGCAAAAATGATACGAATTGGAATCTTAAATTTGCAGGGAGATGTTTCAGAGCATTTTCAGATTGCTCAGAAAGCTCTGGAAAATCTGAAAGTTGAATACCAGTTACTGAATGTGAGAACGGCTGAAGATGCTTCTCAATGTAATGGAATAATAATATCTGGTGGAGAAAGCACTGTCATTGGTAAATTGATGGTGGAAAATGGAATAAAAGATATTATAATTCAAAATAAGATTCCAGTTTTTGGAACTTGTGCTGGAATGGTGCTATTGGCTAAAGAAACTGATTATGAACAACCTTTGTTAGATTTAATGGATATGCGAGTCAAAAGAAATGCTTTTGGCCGTCAAAAAGATTCTTTTGAGCAAGAAATAGAGATATTAGGTGGAAAATATACTGGAGTTTTCATCCGAGCCCCGGCCATAGAAAAAGTATGGGAGGATGTTCAGATAATTTCTAAAATTGATGATATAATTATTGGGGTGAAGCAGGGGAAAAATATGGCCCTGGCATTTCATCCAGAACTTACTGAAGATACTAGATTACATGAATACTTTATAAAGGAGGTATTATAGTGTGTGGAATTGCAGGCGTAGTTTATAAAGATAAAAAGCTTCACCCCGTGGGAAGCGACATGACAAAAATGCTAAATGCTCTACAACACAGAGGTCCTGATTCCGCAGGGTTTTCTCTATATGGGGGATTAGGCCTTGAAAATAACGAGTATTTACTCAATATTGAAGTTAAAGAAAGACCAGGACTAATTGAATCTGTTAAAGAAATAGTGGAATTTGTTAGCCCTATAAAATCTGAAGAAATAATTCCTTCTGTGGAAAATTTCAACATCTATCGATGTAAAATTTCTCTGAATGAATTTTCCCAGTTAAAACCCCTGATTATGGATATTGACAAACTGGAAGATGTTATGGTACTAAATGGTAGTCATTCATTTGAAATGATTAAAGATGTAGGCTCTGTCTTAGAAATTGCGGATAGATATGACACCTGGTCAAAAATGGGAACTCATGCTATTGGCCACACTCGATTTTCCACTGAAAGTCTGGTAGATAGATATCACGCCCACCCTTTCCAGACCTATATTATACCTGACATAACTGTTGTTCACAACGGCCAGATAACTAACTACTGGAAAATAAGGGACCCTCTGGAACGTAAAGGACACATATTTGAAACTAATAATGATACGGAATGTATTGTGCATTATGTGGCCGATAAATTGGACAATGGATATTCTTTAGAAGAAGCTCTGGAACAATCTGTTAAAGACATGGATGGGCCGTTTTCTTACATTATAGGGACTCCTAATGGTGTAGGAATTGCCAAAGATCAACTGGGACTTCGTCCGGGAGTAATGTCTGAAAACGATGATGTATTTGCCATCGCCTCAGAAGAAGTTTCCCTGAGAGAAGTAATGGATACTCAGAATGTGGAACAGATTTCCCCTGGAGAAGTTAGGGTTTACGAAATTTAATAATTTAAATTTGATATTATTCGCATGATTATATATGAAGGTGATTTAATGAGGGAAATAGAAATTGACGCTCAATCAAAAACTCCCAGGGAAATAAACCGTGCTATACGGGATATGAGTCAGGAATATGATAGAATTATCCTGAAAAATCCTGATGCCAAGCATTACCTTGCTGCTGGCCTTACAAATGATGTGGAACTAGTCATTGAAGGTTCGGCAGGATACTTTGTAGGAACTATGACTCACAACGCTCGTATAAAAATAAATGGTAATGCAGGATGGTTTCCAGCAGATAACATGACTGAGGGCGAAGTGATTGTTGAAGGGTCTGCTGGAGATGGTGTAGGTCAGGGAATATATGGTGGAACTGTAGTGGTACGAAGGGATGTTGGATCTCGTACTGGAGAAATAATGAAGAATGGAACCGTAATTATCGGTGGAAATTCTGGATTTATGACGGGTATATTTATGATGGGTGGTAGAATTATCATCCTGGGTGATTTGGCTGAAGATGCAGGAGAATCTATCATAAGGGGAGCTATTTACGTTCTAGGTGAAATTAAGAGCCTGGGAAAAAATGCTAAAATAGAAGAAATAGACGAGGAAGATAAAAAGGAATTGAAGGAACTCTTACCTTCTTATGGTTTTGAATTAGATGATTCAAAATATGATAACTTCCGTAAAATAGTCCCAAGGAGTAAAAGACCGTTCTATGGTCAAGATTCGGAGGAAGGATAATGAATAATAACTCTGTTAAAAATCAAGCTGAAATACAAGCGGGCAATTGTTCGGAGAAAATCGCTATGACCGGAACCCCCTGCCAAATAATGGCCGCTTCTATTATGGATGATTATTCGGGTCATTTGGGAGATTTACCAATAGATTTGAAAATAGGCCTTTTCTGTATGGAAAACTTTTCCTACAGTTATTTGAAGGAACTTTTGAAAAAGCACGACATTGATTTAAAGGATGTGAACCAGTGTCGTATTGAAAAGGGCTATTTATGGTTATATCTCACTGAAGATCAAGTATTCAAAATATCTTTAGATGAAGCTAAAACTTGCATCCGAAAGAGCTGCCAGATATGTATGGACTTCACTTCTGAACAGTCTGACTTGTCAGTAGGTTCGGTCGGATCACCAGAAGGATGGTCCACAGTCATAATTCGTAATGAAAAAGGATTAGAATTAATGGAAAATGCTGAGGAAGCTAAGTACATTGAAACTAAACCTATTTCTGATTCCGGTATTAAACTAATGGAAAGATTAGCCCTTAAAAAGAAATCTGAAAACTTAAAAGAAATTAAAAAACGGGAAAACATGGCTCGCCCAGTTTTATACTGGAGAATAATGCCTGAAGGAGAATACTTGGAAGAAATTGCAGATAGTCAATTTGCAGACCTTAAAAGCGATGTTATTGATGTTGGTGCATGCGTTCTTTGTGGGGCCTGTTTATTGTCATGTCCTGAAAATATTGTAGAAATAAATGGTAGAAAACCAGAAGTAAAAGGAAAATGCCCAGAAGGTTGTAATGCCTGTTATGTGGCCTGTCCTAGAACTTACGTTCCGGATAATATGGTTAGTCATGACGCTGAAAAATCTGCCTTTGGAGATTATATTAAAATAGTCTCTGCCAAGGCTGCCATGTTCCAGGGTCAGGATGGGGGAGTTGTTACTTCTATATTAAGCTTTGCAGTTTCTAGCAAAGTAGTTGAAGAGGCATTAATAGTAGATAAAAGTGCCCATGACCCATGGAAACCAAAACCCGGACTTACTGGTGATGTGGAGGCAATTGTTAAAGCTTCAGGGACTAAATATTCTGCTTGTCCCATTTTTAAACCATTAAAAGCTGAACAAAATAATTCATTAAAAAATAATTCATTTAGTGAATCAGGATCCAATAAATTAAAATCTAATGGGGGATCATAATGCCTTTCAAAGTAGAAAGAAGTAAAGAGCTCTGTATGAGAAATTTTGACAGGCCTGGATGCTGCTGGTACTTATGTGACAACCGGGACGAAAGTCAATGTAAAAACTGTTACTCCTGTTATAACAACTGTCCTCATGATGTTTATGAAATAGTTGGGGATCAACCTTACCCACTTCACCATGAAAACTGTGTGGGATGCCGTATATGTGAAGAAATGTGTCCTAACGATGCAATTGAAGTAAATGCAGTGCCAGAAGATACTCGTAATGTTTGGTCATTCTCAGATCTATTGGAAATACAGAGAAAATCTAACGAAGGATCCTACAAAGTTAGGGGATGTGGTGCAACCCGTATCATACCTACATTTGATGATCTGGTAATTGTACCGGCCCAGGTTTCCAGGCCGCCTATTGATAAGTATCGGGAACCATGCAACACCAAAGTGGTTTTAGGAAGTCGTTACGCTGAAAACCCACTGGTACTGGACACACCTATTATGATTGCCGCCATGTCATTTGGTGCACTAAGTAAAGAAGCCAAAATTGCTCTGGCTATGGGAGCTACTCTTGCTGGAACAGCTACCAACACTGGTGAAGGTGGAATGCTTCCAGAAGAACGTAAATATGCTTCTAAATTAATTGCCCAATATGCATCTGGTCGATTTGGTGTATCTGCAGAATACCTGAACAATTCAGAGGCCATTGAGATTAAAATTGGTCAGGGAGCAAAATCAGGTATGGGAGGACACCTTTTAGGTGAAAAAGTTACCGCAGAGGTATCTAAAATACGAATGATTCCTGAAGGAAGTGATGCTCTAAGCCCGGCCCGACACATGGATATTGTAGGTCCAGAAGATTTGAGCATGAAGATTTCTCAGTTAAGAGAAATCAGCGACTGGAAAGTTCCAATCATGGTTAAATTCACCTCTGGAAGAGTTAGTGACGATGTAAAAATCGCTGCTAAAGCTGGAGCAGACATAATTGTAGTGGATGGTATGCAGGGAGGAACTGGTGCTGGTCCGGATATAGTAACTGAACACTCTGGTGTTCCAACTATTGCAGGAATTGTGGAAGCAGATGAAGCATTAAAACATATCAACCTGAGGGAAAAAGTAAGTCTTGTAGCTGCAGGAGGTATCAGAAATGGTGCAGATGTGGCCAAGGCCATTGCTTTAGGTGCAGATGCAGCATACATCGCAACTTCGGCGCTTGTTTCCATAGGCTGCCGTGTTTGTCAAAAGTGTTACACTGGAACCTGTAGGAAAGGTATTGCTACACAGAATCCTCAATTTAGAAGGAGACTGGACTATGTGGAAGGTGGTAAAAAGGTGGCCCGCTACATAGAAGCCATGACTGAAGAAGCTTGCATGCTTACCCAGCAGGCAGGAAATACTGATGTGAGCAAACTGGAAAAGGACGATCTTCGTGCATTAACTATCGAGTCATCAGTCCTAACTGGTGTGAAAATGGCCGGATTGGAAGCCCCTTTCATTAAAAAATAATTCCTTTTAATATTTTAAGAGGAATTTTATATTCTCTTTTTTAACAGATTATAGAATTAAAATTAATAGTAGTTAATAAATTTTATATTCTCTTTTTTCATTATTTTAATTAGAATTTTAAATGATATTAAATTAATTAAATTAGTTGAATAATTATTTGTGATGTTTTTTAGAAGTTTTAGCTTTATTTATTATATTAGTTGATTCATTAGAATAATCTTAAGTTTTATCAGGAATAACATTTTTCTTTGCTGGATTAAAAACATTCTGGGCAAATGGTTAATTCATTAAAATGCCATATTTCGTCTGTAAAATGCCCTATAAATTCTTATTTAAATTTTAATTTATAAAAATCTTCTTTATTAAATTTTTTCCCGCAGTTTTCACCTTCTTTCATAGCATCAACTCAAACTTAATTTAATCAGTCTATTTGAGTAATTTTAATTATAATATCATATATTTTAACTTTATTTTATTCCATGTGACCAAGTATTTTGGCTAAAATAAAGGAATGTAAATATATTCAATAATTTAAAGAAAAATATTTTTTAGGGTTTATTATCAATTAAAAAAAATCTTGTTTTATAAGAAAATATATATTATTAATAGGCATATTTTAATCATTGGAGATAAAACATGCAGAAAATATCAGTGAAACATTATGTGCTCATTATAGCTGCCCTTTCATCTTTTTTAACTCCATTTATGGGTGCATCAGTGAATGTTGCTCTTCCTGCTATAGCAGCACAGTTTAAAATTGATGCTATAGTTCAAAACTGGATACCTGCTTCATATCTTCTGGCAGCAGCTATATTTGCCGTTCCATTTGGTAGAATATCTGAAATATATGGTATGAAAAAAATATTTACCTATGGAATGCTTATTTTCACTGTTTTCTCGATTTTATCTGCATTGGCACCTAATGCCATGGATTTAATCATTTTCAGGGTTTTCCAGGGAATTGGATCTGCCATGATGTTTGTAACAGGTCTGGCCCTTTTAACTCGGGTTTATCCTCCTCAAGACAGAGGAAAAGTAATTGGGATAAATATAGCTGTAGTTTATATTGGACTGTCATTAGGTCCAGTATTGGGCGGATTATTTACCTATTATTTAGGATGGCCTAGCATATTCTGGTTCACAGTACCTATTGGTATTTTAACTCTGGCCATTGTACTGGGTAAACTCAAAGACGAGTGGGCTGATGCTAAGGGCGAGAAATTCGATTTTATTGGCTCCGCATTTTATTCTGTTGCACTATTTTTGTTGATGTATGGATTTTCACTTCTTCCAGATACATCCGGAATCTGGATGCTTTTAATAGGAGTTTTATTATTATTAACATTTGTAAAGTGGGAATTAAGTCATTCTAGCCCGGTATTCAATATGAAACTCTTTAAAAATTATACTTTTGCATTTTCCAGCTTGGCTGCATTAATAAATTACAGTTCAACCTTTGCAGTGTCTCTTCTTTTGAGCTACTACTTACAATACATTAAAGCATTTGATGCCCAGACTACAGGACTGATTCTGGTGGCCCAACCCATAATAATGGCTATTGTAGCACCTATGGCTGGTCGTCTTTCTGATAAAAAAGATCCACAACTTTTAGCTACTATGGGAATGGCCATTACCACAGTGGGACTTTTTATTCTTTCATTAATCAATCAAAATACTAGTTTGGAGCTAATTATTGTGGCTTTAATGATTCTGGGTCTTGGTTTTGGATTGTTTTCTTCACCTAATACCAATGCTATTATGGGCTCGGTAGAGAGAAAATACTATGGAATAGCATCTGCTACGGTTAGTTCCATGCGTTTAATAGGTCAGACATTCAGTGTTGGGATTGTAACTCTAGTTTTTGCTTTTGTAATGGGTAGGGTTGTTATTTCACCAGAATCATATGCTATTCTATTAAAAAGCATACCTATCTGTTTCACAATTTTCACTATAATGTGTTTCATAGGTATTTTTGCAGCAAAGGCTAAAAGAAACAGTAATAATGTTGTTAAAGGAAAATAAAAATTATTTTTTAAAAAATTTTTTTATTTTTTTATTTTACAAACAATTAATTAAAAATAATAAATGAAATATAATTAATAAAGGATTCATATGGCTGAAAAAGATAAAATGAAAATTAAAATAACTAAAAATGGCCCATATATTGTTACTGGTGGGGTTCCCCTTTATGAACAGAAATTAATTACTGATGAGGCAGGACACACCAGGGAATTACAGGATATTCGTCAATTTCCCCCACAAGAAACTTATACTTTATGCCGTTGTGGCGAGTCTAAAAAAAAGCCATATTGTGATGGAACTCATACTGCAGCTGGTTTCGATGGAACCGAAAATGCCCGTAAAAAAACTTATATGGAAAAAGCAGATATATTTGAAGGCCCTGAGCTCAAATTAACTGATTTATATGAATTTTGCGACCATTCCCGGTTTTGTCTAAGGGCAGGGGGCATAAGAGAGAATATAAAAAAATCAAATGATCCAGAAGCTCGTCAAATAGCCATTGAAGAGGCTATGGTCTGTCCTTCTGGGAGACTGGTGTTGTGGGACAAAAAAACAGGTCAAGCTTTTGAAAAAGAATATGAACCTTCTATTGTACTTATACATGACCCTCAAAAGAGCTGTGAAGGACCAATATGGGTCAGGGGTGGAGTTACCATTGAATCTGCTGATGGAACAGAATATGAAATCCGGAATAGGGTAACTCTGTGTCGCTGCGGTAAATCAGAAAACAAACCTTATTGTGATGGTAGCCACTGGATGAATGCCAAGCAGAAATTGAAATTTAGAAAAAAATGGGGCCTTGATGAGAAAAAAGAGGAATAATTTTTTATTTTTATTCAATTTTTTCTTATTTTATATCTTTTAAGACTTTTTTAAAGCAGGATTAATTAAAGTTTTTTTAACCATTCCATGGTTACATCCGCAATTTCATCGGAAATGTCTTCGATATGGTCCTGTTCACTCCAGGTGCATATTTCTCCTTCATCAATATCTCCCACTACATCTTCTATTTTGTCATCATCACTGAATGTTCCATGCTCTGATTCGCAAAAGCTAAACTTTTGGTTGCGATTTTCAAATAGCAGTTCCCAGTTTTCAGAATTTCTTAACTCCCAATACCAGATATAGGTAGTAACAGTTTCTTCTTCAGGATCTTCCTTTTCAAAGTTTTCTTCTTTTTCATATCCAACAATTAGGACTTTTTCATCATCTAAATAAATATTCTTTTCCCAAGTATCTTTAGAACTATTAGCAATTTCAAGGTCTGTTTTTTCTATCTGTTCCACCAGTTCTGCTTTTTTTATCATTTTAATCCCCTGAATAAACATTTGATTTAATACTCCTGAATTAATATAATATTTGTTATTTAAACCAGATATTAGTATCTATAATAATATTATGATTCATTATGATTCCAGTGAATATGGAATGCTTAAATTATTATTTGAAATTATTCATGATGATATTAAAAAGTTTTTAATCAAATTATTTATTAATTAAGTGCTTAAATCAGGTTTATTAATCTTAATCTATTAAATTATTATTCAATAATAAATGTATAATTAAATTATATAAAGCAATATTATGTTAGAAAATATTCCTGAAAAAGGTGCTGCACTACAAAGAGACATGAAAACTTATGCAATAATTCCTTATCTTCCTGGTGGTATCATTTCAGTGGAAGATTTGAAAAAAATGGTAGATATAGCAGAGAAATATAATGCTAAAACATTTAAAATTACTCCTGAACAAAGAGTTGCTGTTATTGGTCTGCCCAAAGATAATCTTGATGATATTTGGAAAGAATTAGGTATGAAACCTGGTGGATTCATTGGCAAAGTGGTGAGATCTTCTAAATTCTGTCCAGGAATAATTCATTGTAAAAAAGGGGAACAGGATACTATTAAGATGGGAATGGCCATTGATGATAAATTTATGGGAAGTTCTTTGCCTAATAAGGCTAAAATTGGAGTAAGTGGATGTCCAAACTCCTGTGCTATGTCTGCTGTCAGGGATATTGGTCTAATTGGCACAAAAATGGTTGGAATGTTATGGTTGGGGGTAATAGTGGAAGAAAACCTATGATTGGGGAAAAAATTGCAAAAAACCTTTGTCATGAGGATGCTATTGAATTAATTGATAAAATTTTTAATTATTATGGGAAAGTAGACACCAAAAGACGGCTGGGGTATTATATAGAAAAAATAGGATTTGAGAATTTCAAAAAAGATTTGCAGATTGACTAATTGTTTGATTTATAATTATTTTCATCCTGTTTGATTTTATTTAATGTCATATATCTATTCTAATTCTTTTTGATTCTCAATAATAAAATAAATAAAAAATCATAACTATAAAATAAAAAATTAAGTGGTTCTTTTTAGGGTTATTACATATATCTGAGGTCTGGCAAAGAACCTGATAGGTGCGTAAACGGTTCCTATTCCATTACTCACAATCATAGTAGAGTTATCTTCATTTATAATTCCGGTACGATATTTATTTCCATAATCTGAATAAACAACCGGAGCCAAAAGGCCAAAAAATGTTACTTGTCCTCCATGGGTATGGCCAGATAATACTAGGTCCACTTTGTTTTTATTTACTTCGGGGAAATAATCCGGATTGTGTGATAATAAAATAACAAAATCCTGCGCGGTAACTGGACCTATAGTGGCATTTTGTATTTGAGCACCATTGTTATAATCCCCAACTCCACCTAATCTGATTTGGGCACCATTTAACTCTATCCATGTTCCTTTGTTACCAATGTAGGTCATATTTGATTTAGGTATGGTGTTTAAAGTCCAGTACTGTGGGTCACTATTCCCTAGAACTGCATAAACTCCTAAAGGTGCTTTTAATTTGGCCAGAGACGAGAATACTGGAGCAATGTAGGTGGAGTTACCACTAACATAGTCCCCTCCTAATAAAATAAGGTCCGGATTTAAGTTATTGACTTGATTTACAAGATCATTGACTCTATTTTTATCAAAAAATGGCCCGTGATGAATATCACTGATAAAAACGATTTTCTTGCCATCGAACTGGGATGGTATTTGACTGGATTCAATGTTCAATTCCTTGGTTTCAATCCAGTAGGGCTCAATGAACATGTAAGCCACAATTAAAAATCCAATTATTCCTAATAATCCTAAAGTGTTCTTTAATTTCATTTAAATCTCTTTTAATCTTTTACTTTTATTTAATAGGGATTTTATCCAATAAAAAGCTTTTCATGAGTTTAATAATTAAATTGACCTATTTTATTAAAATAAGTGTAAATAATTAAAAATTGATTTAAGGGGTTATATTATAAATAACGAGAATATTTTTAATTCAAACAAAGGAATTAGAAAAGATAATTAAGAATGAATTAAAAAGAAAATTTCTATAAAAGAAAATAGTTAATGAAAAATATAAAATCGAATTTAAAAAAATATCTAAAACAAAAATTTAAAAAATAAATTTTTATAATTAAAAATTTACTTAATTAGTGTTTTTATCGTTAGCAATCTTCAATAGGGCAGCTGATATATCTACAGAGTTATAACCGACTTCTATTAATCGCTCCACGTTGTGAACACATTTACTTAAATCTTCATTATCGATAGTTGCTTTAACTTTTTCCAGAATCATATCTGTTTTAAGCTTGTCAACATCTTTTAGTGAAGGAATTTGTTGTTGTTGGATTTTAGTTTTGGTAAATCTTTGGATATCTCTTAATTTGTAGATTTCTTTACCTGCTACAAAGGTAAAAGCCTGTCCTTTTTTACCAGCACGTCCAGTTCGACCAATCCGGTGCACATAATATTCATTGTCGTTAGGTACGTCGTAGTTGAATACTGCTTCCACATCAGGCACGTCGATTCCTCTGGCTGCAACATCAGTGGCCACCAGAATGTCTATTTTACCATTACGGTATTTGTTCATGACCTTATCTCTTTGGCCCTGTCTCATGTCGCCGTGAATACCATCTACGAAGTATCCTCGAGTTTTTAAGTCTTTTACTAACCTATCTACTCGGCGTTTTGTGTTACAGAATACTAAGGCCAATTTAATATCGTGAACATCCATTACACGGGACAGTACTTCTGTCTTCATTTTTTCTTTTGCTTCAAAATAGATTTGCTCGATTTCAGGAGCAGTAAGTTGGTGATGAGCAACTTTAATCAGTTTTGGATTTTTCTGATATTTTTTAGTGAGTCTTAAAATGTCCTTGGACATGGTAGCAGAGAATAATAGGGTCTGCCTTTTCTTAGGAACGTGTCTTAGAATTTCTTCTATATCGTCCCGGAATCCCATATCTAGCATTTCATCTGCTTCATCCAGAACAACCATTTCCACACCATCTAATTTAAGAGTTCCTCTCTGGATGTGGTCGATTACTCTTCCTGGAGTACCAATAACAACATGCACTCCTTTATTGAGTGCTCTGATTTGCCTTCCAATAGGCTGTCCACCATAAATTGGTAGTACTTTAACTCTTTCCATGTGTGCTGAAATTCTTCCTACTTCTTCAGCTACTTGAATACATAATTCTCGGGTAGGACATAATACAATGGCCTGCACGCTTTTGTCCGGAGTGTAAATTTTTTCTAGAACAGGAATCCCAAATGCTGCGGTTTTTCCAGTACCAGTTTGGGCCTGTCCAATAATATCTTTACCGGTTAATGCTATGGGAATAGTGAGAGACTGAATTGGAGTAGCTTCTTCAAATCCCATGTCTACAATAGCTTTTTTAATCTCTTTTGATATATCTAAATCGTTGAATAGTAATTGATCCATATTATCTTCCTTATTTTACAAAATATACAAATTCTAAAAATATGATAATTAATTATTTAAGGCTATTTTAAAATAAAACAAAATTAGCAAATAATCAAAAATCAGTCGTTAACATACTATTAGTAAGAGGATACATTTAAAGTATCCTATTAATATGAGTAATTAATTAAATTTTCTTAGTTTTAATATAATATATTGGGTATTTGATTTATAACTATCTGATTATCTAATTATTATTTTGTCTTAAAATTCTATTTTATAAAATATTTTAGTATAATCCAGCGAATTTATTTAAATTCACAGTAACTACTAAAACGGCACTTAGCACATTTTCGAGGATTATCTGTAGGTAAAAATGCCTTAGAACCATTTAATAAATCTTGCATACGTTTAATAAGAGTTTTTATCTTCTTTTCGGCTGCTGGGTCAAATTCCGCACTCCAAAAAATGTTATCTGTTCCTCTTTCTCTTAGAGCAGCTCTTATTTTACGCCCATTACTTATTTCACTATTTATCTCAATTAGATCTTTAAATGCAAGGCAATAACCAAAAACTTGATTAATGGTGGAATAATAGGCTACGGTACCTGGTTTATCATCGATTATAATAAATTCATCGGGAGTTAACCATATTTCATCAATAAAACCTCTTATGCCATATTCTGGCGAAACTACCCATACTTCTCGGGATAATAATTCTTCCTTTTGGGAAAGTTCCATCATTTCTGCAAATGTGGCGGGGACTGCTTCTTCTTTGAATTTATCTTCCAGTTCCTGGTGAATTTCTTGGCCTTTCATCATTTCTGGGGTGGGTAATGTACTTATTCCTTCCATGTATTCAAGATATATGCTATATTCACAGTAACCCTGTTGATTTAACCAGCTTATTGGAAAATTTAATTTTCCATCTATTATTTTGGCTCCTTTAATAGTAGGATGATTTTTAGAATTTTTATTGTGCATATTAATCCGCTTTATTGTAGTTTATTTTATTTTTGGCCATTTTGGTTGAATTCAATAAATTATTATCCTAAAACGACATAATTGGTGATATTTAAGGTATTATATTGGATAATTTAAGGAGAATTGTAAGAATAATGCTGAATATTATGGCTATAATAATTTCTTTCCAATCAATATTTTTTAAATTCATTATCAGACCTTATTTTAATTGATAAATTCATTATTTAATGTATTATTAATCTTTAATAAACTCATTAATTTTTATTGTAATTAATTTATTATTTTTATTATTTATTTCACCAATGCAATTTTAGGATCTAATAATAATCTAATAACTTCATTGGGAGTAACTATAATGTTAATTTTTTGATCATGGATTTCCACGGGCACATTACTTACTATTTGCAAAGGATGAATAGTGGTGACCATAGGAGTTTGCTTATTTACTGATTTCTGATTTAATAATTCATAAATTTCCTTATCAGCATAACCCCCACCTTTCCCCAGTCTATTTCCATTCATATCCACAGCCACGGATCCTTCTATGACCATATCTACATGCGGAATTTTAGATATTGATTTTCCATATTTAAAGGCCCCTTTTATGGTGGAAGCTATTTCTTTATTATTTTCTTTTAAAGATTCACCTTCAATTAAAAGATATCCATGTTCTAATTTGGGGGTGGCCATGATTAAATCTTTATTTTGGTTTAATGCAAGTTTTCTGATATATTCTTGGGCTGAATCCGGACTGCAAAATATTAATTTAGAATTTGACCATTCTATAGTCCTACTTAATCTTTCTGCAGCAATTTTTGCTCCTTTAAAGTTAGGTATCCTACCATAATCTCCTTCAGGCCTTTTTGAAATTCCATTTTCATTTATTAATTCCCATATATGATTTCTAAGATTTTCTTTTTCTTTTGAAACCTGAAAATTCATTTTAAAACACCATTAATCATTTTTAATTAATTGATTTATTATATTTGGCCTGGGTGGATTCCATAAAACAATAAATGTCTAAATAACAACTGAATACTAAATTTAATTAAAAATAATTATATTGTTTCAATAATATAATCTTACAACAATGCCAATAAAAAACTTCCTTAATAAATCTACAATTATAATAATATGTTTAATTTTATCCTCTATTTTATCTTCAGGATGCATAGGGAATGATTCTTCTTCTAACACAGATAATTATATTTCTAATGATTCTTCTTTAAATAGCTTAGATAATCTCAATAATTCTCTAAACAAAAACACAACTACGGCCCATTATGAGAAACAAGGTTACTGTGATTATGTGGTAGATGGTGACACCATTTATGTTGTTGGGGTGGGTAGAATACGCTTTTCTGGTGTCAACACTCCGGAAAGGGGCCAAGCAGGATATCAAGAAGCAAAAGATTTCGTGAAATCATATTGTTTGGGGAAAACAGTATATCTGGATATAGATGATGCTAAAAATCATGATAAGTATGGAAGGACTTTGGCCGTGGTTTATGTGGGTAATCAGAATATCAACGCCCTTCTTTTAAAGAAAGGATATGCTGAGATTATGTATATTCCTCCTTCGGAATTCCCACGGGGACTGAATACGTAATAACTATTTTTGATATATTAATTTTGATTATTTGAAATATAAAATTCATTCTTTTATTTTATGTTTGATAAAAGCTCAATTAATATCCTAAATTTTTTAATAAGACATTAATAAGTCTTTAATTTTTAATTTTAAATAATTGAAGCAATTTATATTGATATATTGAAAAAAATAAGAAAAGAAAAAATATATGTTATGTTATATTTTTTTATTTTAGGCTCGTTTTTCGTACAATTAATACGTTTAATGTGTTTTTGCTGATCCAGAACCGATTTTTGGCGTGAACTGCTCTTTTTTGTTTGCTTGGGGCGTTTTTCACTGTGATTTTTTGTGTGTATGTTTTGAGGCCGGTTGCGGTCCAGGTATTGGTTATGCTGATTGTTTTTTTGCTGCTGGCAGTATTGTACACGAATTGATCAACGCTTACTGCAGTTCCTATGGGGTAGGTTCCTATGGTGAATTTAGATGTTTTGCCGGGGTTTAGGTAGAAGTTATACTTTTTAAATGTTGGTTTAGTCGTACCTGGTTTGTAAACTGTGACGTAGTAAACTGCGTGTATTCTTGCTTTGCCTGTGTTTTTCACGGTTAGGGTGAAGGTTTTTTCTCCGATTATTTTTGCACTACTAGTTGAACTATTGTACTGGTCGTTTCCAGTGTATTCAGCAGTTATGGTACGTGTTGTGCCGGTTAAATCATTGTAAGGCAAGGTGGCCATACCATTGGAATTAGTGATGCCTGATCCGACAATGGCACCATTAACTTTGAATGTCACGTTTTGGCCAGATATGGCCTTATTATGGTAGGTGTCCCATAAATTAGCAGTTAATTGTAAAGTTTTCCCTTTATAGGCCATTACTTCGTTTAAAGTTAATTTGATTGGTATGTGGTTGAGTGTTAGTGTGCTGTTTGTGGAATTTGTTTGGTAGTTAGTTCCCGAGTATTCAGCGGTTATATTGTATGTTCCAGCAATCCAATTAGATGGTACTTGCCAGTTTAAGGTAGCTAAACCTGATAAAATGTTAGCTGTTCCCACACTGATTCCATTTACTTTGAAAGTTATATTCTCTTCATTCACTGGTGTACTATTGAGATCTGTCACATTTGCCATTAAATTGATTTTTTGGCCAGGGAAACTGGTTATATTGTCCATGACAATGTGAGTGGGTATTTTAACTACATTAATCTTGGTGTAAGCAAATCCATTATCTACAATTGCATATACTTGAACTGGATTATTAACGGGTTTTAATCCATTTGCTGTATAGGTGACTGTACCTGTACCATATTCCAGTGAAGACTGAGTAATAGTTCCCCAAGATGTTAAGAATATTACTGGTATTTGTGCAGGGTATTTTAAAAATTCACTTTGGTGGTCTGTGCCGTCGGAGTCTTTATATAAATCTGCGGTAATTTGAGAAGTTTGTGTATTGAATATTTCACTCGGATTAGAAGTTATAGTAAGAATTAACCACGGATTAGTAGTAATATTACCATAGTTAACTCCTACTGGGCCATTGTTAGAACCCCACCAATTATACTGGGCATTTACATTAACTGGATTATAATTGTAAATAGCAGAACCAAAAGTTGCTGTGTTACCTGCAATCCGACTAAAATTAACAATTAATTGACCATCATAATTATTTTGGATGGCTCCTCCTTGTGTGGCGGTGTTTTGTGTGAGGTTGGTTTGGGTAATGGTGATGTTACCATAATTATTTTGGATGGCTCCTCCTTGTGTGGCGGTGTTGTTGTTGAGTATGCTGTTAATGATAGTTAAATTACCATTATTGTAGTAGTTGTAGTTGTAGATGGCTCCTCCATATGTGGCAGTGTTATTGTTGAGTATGCTGTGGGTAATGGTTAAATAAGCATAAAAGTTTAAGATAGCTCCTCCATTGGTGGCGATGTTGTTGTTGAGTGTGCTGTGGGTAATGGTTAAATTACCATTATTGTAGATGGCTCCTCCACTATATGTGGCGGTGTTATTGGTGAGTGTATTGTTAGTGATAGTTAAATTACCATTATTGCAGATGACTCCTCCCCATAGTGCGGTGTTATTGGTGAGTGTATTGTTAGTGATAGTTAAATTACCATTATTGACTATAGCTCCTCCGATGGTTGCGTTTCCGTTGGTTATTGTTAAATACTGTATGGTTACGTTTATTCCACTGGCGATATTGAATATCTGTGCGTTGTTAGTTCCATTTATAATGGTTCTGTCCTGGCTTTGGCCCATAATGACCATATTTTTATCAATAATAATGCCAGTATTATCCGATCCAGAATATACTCCGTTTGCAACGTGCACAGTTCCATTTTCATTCACTGTTCCCGTTGCATTTTTTATACTGAGTTTGGGCCCACTGGTACCATTATAATTTACTAATTGGCCATCCCAAGAGTCATTTCCTCCAGATCCGTTCACATATATGGTATCACCTGGGGCTGCGGAGGCAGCACCGATACAAGTAAAGGTTAAAATTAAACTTAAAAGGATTAATGGTATTAAAATTCGTTTATTAGAATTATTTTCTTGTTTTTTTATCTTTTCACCCCATTAATTTTTTATTTATTATAATAAATCCTTATTTAGGGGGCTTATTTTATTATAGAAGAAGTATTTGTCTTGAGAATAGAAAAAAGTGAATCCCCCACTTTTGGCAAAATATTGATTATTTTAACAATTTATCTATTTAACTAAACCAGTATTAATTATTTATTATATATCTCGAGGAATAATCATTAAATAAATGGAATATTTTTTTATAAATATTTGAAAGCAAAATTAGAAGTTAATAGATAAATAAAGGCCTTTCCTTTGGAATTTTATCTTTATTTTTGTATAGAACTAGGGATAATTTTTTTTTAGAAGGAATGTATTTATTTAAAAATATTTTCATTCAACTAGATTCTTAAAATAAATCGCATTATCATTTTATCACTTTAGCGCACTTGCGAAAAATATTATTATTAATAAAGATAATTTATAATTGCGATTAGATAGCTTTTCATCTTTTAATTAAGGGGTACATTTGGTAGATAATGTAAAAAGGATTATCAGGGAACTTTTATTATAATTTCTAAATAACTCCCATTATCTCCTATTTTTGTTTTATAATTTTTAACTAAGAATAATAAAAAAATAATATAAAAAATAGTAAAATTAATTTTATTTTTATTCTACAATCCTCACTTCTTGAACTGCAGGCTTAGCGATAAGTTTTCCAATTATTATGGTTGCAATAATGGCCAATACCGTAATAATTATGGCATAAATAAATAAACCAGTTGTTCCGTTTCCTGTTCCGATTAATTGTATTATCAAAGCTTTAATTGCTTCATTCCAGGCCAATGCAGCAATTAATCCGAATGCAGTTGTTATTAAAAGGCCTATGTTTTCTAATACTTGACTTTTCACTTCATTTATATGATCCTTCATTTTTTGCCCTCACTTAATTTCATATTATTATTAATTTTGAATTTTTGGAAGTAAAAAGATAATGGATATGTGAAACCCTATTAATGCATAAATAAAAATTAGAAGTATAAAAAAGCTACTGATTTGATTACTAGAATGCAAAAAGAAATCGAAGATAATAAAAAATGAATAGTATTATTAGATATTTTTAAGGGCTTTCGCTTTCAAAAACAACTTGTGTCTTAGCATATTTATCTAATATCCTAAGAGAGCCGTTTTTAATGAGCTTACCTAATAAAAGGTCAATTAAAACAGGAATCCATAATATTTTAGATAGGTTACGGATAAATGTTTTTTTGTAAGTTAATTCGCCATCAGTTGACTTAACTTCGATTCCCACTAGACTTTTACCTATTGTTTTTGGGTAATGACCTTCTAAATAAGTAAAATAACATATAATTACCAAAGCCAGTAAAATTATCCAGTAGTTAAATATAGTAAAATACCCGCTTACTACTACCAAGGGGTAAATAACAACACTTACAATCCACATTAGTGCTGTAATAACAATGAAATCAATAATAAATGCCCAGAATCTTTTTTTAGTTAAGCTTTCCATTTAAATCCCTATTTTATATTCAATTTTTTAATACATCCTTAAATTCTAAAATTATTGTTCATTATTTGAACTCAATCATGGAAATTATGATGAAATCCTATTAATATTAGTATTAAATTATTATTTGTTAAAATTAATCTTGAATTGAAAATATTTATAATTTCCTAAATGTTCTTACTTACAATTAATGATTATCATGCATTAAAATAAAAATTAAAAGAATAAAAAATTTTAATTAGTTCATTAATTTGATTTAGACTAATTAATAGCTAATTAACAAACTCTAGGTACGGGATCAGCAATTGGTGCTTCTAAAATTCTTGTTCCACCTAAAGAAGTCTCCATTAGAACATGATGGCCTTCAGTGACTTCTCCAATAATTTGTGCTTCAGAGCCGTATTTGGTCTTTCTAATAGCTTTTAAAGTCTCCTCAGCAACATCAGGCTTTACACCCATTACTACTTTTCCTTCATTGGCCACATCAAAGGGATCTATTCCTAACATTTCTGAAACTGCTTTAACCTGTTCTTTTAGTGGTATTTGATCTTCATCAAGCATTAATCCCACACCAGATTTACTGGCCAGTTCATTGACAGCATTGGCCAGGCCTCCACGGGTAGGGTCTTTTAGAGCAGTTACTCCCCCAATTCCCAGAGCAGTTTCTACTATCCCCCATACTGGGGCCACATCTGACTTTAGATCAGTTTCAAATCCAAAACCTTCACGATAGGCCATTAGGGCCATTCCATGGTCTCCTACACTTCCACTGAGAATGATTTTGTCCCCCACTTCTAGTCCAGAGTCTCTTTTAACTTCTCCTCTTTTAGCAAGACCAATTCCCGTTGTGGCAATGACCATCTGGTCTAATTTTCCCTGTTCCATGACCTTGGTATCTCCAGTGATGATTGAAACTCCGGTTTCCTGACAGACTTCATCCATGGATTTTATTATAGTTTCCAGATCTTCTCCAGGGAACCCTTCTCGAATAATCATGGCATTGGTAATGGCCATTGGTTTAGCTCCCATTACCGCAACGTCATTAACGGTTCCAGCAATTGATATTCTTCCAATGTCTCCTCCTGGGAAGAACAATGGGTCTATGGTGTGCCCATCCGTACTTACCACGATTTCATATTCTCCAAGCGGAATTGAGGCCCCATCATCCAGATCATCCAGGCCTACACCACCATTCACACTTTTATTGTGTATGTTGTTTAATATGATATCTGAGATTAAATTCTGCATTACTTCTCCGCCAGCACCGTGGGACATACCAATTTTCATAGAAATTCACCCTTTGAATGTTTTAAATGTGATTAAACTTTATTATAGAAATTAAGATTTATTATAGAATATATCAAATTAAAATACAACTATAATTAATTCATAATTTAATTATACGATATTTACATGATTGAACATTTACAATATTTAAATGTTACAAAAAATTTATTAAATAAACTTCTTAAACCAATTGTAAATTTTTAAACTTTAAATATGAGTTTAGTTAAATTATAATAAATTACATGAAAACACATTTCCTAGCATATGGCTGGTTTCAATAAACGAAAAAAATTTGTATACTGGTTTATTAATAAAATTAGGAATATTGTGTATGGAAATTAAGAACTTAATTGGTTTTCATGTTTTAATATGCCCAACAATCAAAATATTTTTAAAGTTCGATGGATAACTTTAATAAGTAATTAAATTGATATAATTGATATATATTGTTTAAAATAGAATTATTTTAAATAAGATAAATTAAATAGGATACCAGTTGTGTTTTAAATTCAGTTTTTACTGATTTTGGAATTTTAATTAAGGTTTCTAAATGGATATTAAATCTAATAAATTTTAGATAAGTATTCCATATATTATTCTAAAAAGGAAGAATCAACTGTCTTTTTGGATGATATTAATTACAAAAATAACGTTAACAAGGTGAAATAATGGCAATTTGGCAAGGAAAATCAATGAAAAAACCTAGTGGTGGACGAGCAAAAATGAACCGAGGAAAGAAGAAGTGCGAACTCGGTAGAGAAGCTGCTGAAACCAAAATAGGTGACCGAAAAATTAGAAGAATTAGAACTCAGGGTGGAAACGAAAAAATCAGATTATCCAATGATTCTAAAATTAATGTAATGAACCCTTCAACCAAAAAATCTGAAACGGCTGAAATATTAAATGTTGTAGAAAACTTGGCCAATCCCAACTTTGTAAGAAGGAACATCATAACTAAAGGTGCTTTAGTGGAAACCAGTGCAGGTAAAGTTCGAGTTACTTCCAGGCCTGGTCAACACGGTATCATTAATGGTGTGCTCATTGCAGAATGAACTGGAAGCAGAAATTCAATCCCAGAAGGATAAATTTTTAGAATTCATAAACCAGGACCTGCCAGAAGGCATGGAACTGGAATATGAAGGATTTTACAAACGGGGTTTTTTTGTTACCAAAAAGAGATATGCTCTTATTGAAAATGAAAAAATTGTAGCAAAGGGTCTGGAGCTTGTAAGAAGAGACTGGGCTCCTATTGCTAAAGATACCCAGCAAGATATCTTAATGGCCATTTTAAAGGATGGTTCTCCGGAAAAAGCTAGAGAAATCATTAAAAATGTTATTATAGATATAAAATCGGGTGAAGTGGCCATGAAGGATATGGTTATACACACTCAAATCACAAAGAAGTTAAGTGATTACAAGCAGATTGGGCCTCATGTGGTTGCTGCTCAAAGATCTATTGCCAAGGGACGGAAAATAGAGAGAGGATCTATTATTCGTTATGTTATTGTTAAAGGTAAATCTCCCATAAGTAAAAGAGCATTTCCTATTGAAGACACTGAAAAAATGGAATATGATCCGGAGTATTATCTTAAAAACCAGGTTTTACCTGCGGTCTCAAGGATTATGGATTCACTAGGTTATTCCTCAGAAAAACTAGCTGAACTTGCTCAAAAAGAGAAACAAAGCAGTTTAGATGCTTTTTTTTAATCAAAAATTAAAGAATTTTATTATTTGAATGTTTTTAGATATTTTATTTTAGCCCTATTTTTTATTAATATTTTAATATAGTCATTTATTATCATTTAACGAATGAATTAATTTTACAATTTATTCTATGAATTTTAAAAATAAAAGTTTAAAAATATATTATCCTAAAAACAACAACTTATTAAGTTATAATTGCGCAATATAAAATTAGGTGGGATAATGCTAAAAGCGGTCTTTTTTGATATCGATGATACTTTGTTTGACACTTCAGGTTTTGCTAAACTTGCCAGAAAGGCAGCATTAAATATGATGATTGATGCAGGCTTGCCTTTGTCTTCTTCTGAAGCTTATACTCTTTTAAGAGAAATAATAGCCCAAAAAGGCTCTAATTATGATAAACATTTTAATGTTTTAACTAAAACTGTTTTTGGCGAGGAAAAACCTCTTTTAATTGCATTGGGAATGATAAATTACCATAATGTGAAATTTGCACTTTTAAGGCCTTTTCCAGAAACTACTTCGACTTTAATTAATATTAAGGCAAAAGGTTATCGTTTAGGTGTCATATCTAATGGAATCACTATAAAACAATGGGAAAAACTTATTAGATTGGGAATTTACCCCTTCTTTGATGAAGTGGTTACCTCTGATGAAGTTGGTTTTGAAAAACCTCATGGGCGGATTTTTGAGGAAGCTCTAAATCGTATGGGCTGTAAGGCCGAAAAATCAGTTATGATTGGTAATAAATTTAGTGAGGACATTATGGGTGCAGTAAATGCTGGAATGTCTGCAATTCTGGTCAATTCGGAACTCACTCCTGAAGAAGAGAGTTATATTGAAAAAGAAAATCTTGATGTCCAAATTATTTCTAATATCAAAGAATTAGAGAATATTTTATGAAACATAGATTTCATAAGCCTTTTTTTATTTTAAATATTAAAATATAAAACAATTTTAGAACAATTTTTTATTAAGTTATAATCTTTTTATTAGGATAATTAGTTTCTAAATTATTAATTGGGATTATTTCTGCAGATTTCATGATTTTAATTTTAATATAAGCATTTATTAGTAACCTTAATAAATCTATATATTATTATATGTTTAATTTTATTGGGGTTTGGATGAATGACATATTATCACGATGAACAAATGCAAGAACTTTTTGATCAATTAAAACAACCAAAAACATTGGAGGATCTTCGATTATCTGATGTTTTTGTAAGGGACCTTATTTTAAAAATTATTTCAGCTTTTGGGACTGTTAAAACCAGTAGATTAAATGAGTTGACCGGAATTCACTGGGACATTCTAGAAGCTTCACTTCGTAAAATTGAGGAAGATGGTTTTTGTGCTCAAGTAGGTGGAAGTTTTCTTTTTTCAAGTATTGACTACACAGTAACTCAAAAAGGAAAGGAAAAAGTTAGTAGAATTGCTGAAGAAAATCCTTACATGGGTATAGCTCCAGTATCCTATGAAAACTATGAAGATATGATGAATAAACAGCTAAAGGATCGTCATCCAGTCAATGTACCCAAAGATGTTGCTGAAAAAACCTTTAGTGATGTGGTTGGCCTTCGAAAAGCTAAAACATGCCTTATAGAATCATGTACTATTGGTAAGGGCATTTTTGTTTATGGTTCTCCTGGTTCCGGAAAAACTTTTATTATTAGTAAAACTTCTGATCTTTTACCGCCCATTATAATTCCGAAATTTATAGAGTTCGGTGGAAAGGTAATTCAACTTCATGATCCTGATTTTCATAGAAATTGTCCAGAACAACCTGAAGATCCAAGATGGGTCAAAATACACGCTCCTTTTGTTTTCACAGGTGCTGAATTGAGTTTAAATAAATTAGAAACTCTTTATAACCCTAATAAAGGGGTTTATGAAACTTCCCCTATGATAAAAGCAAATGGTGGAATTTTGCTGGTGGACGATTTAGGACGACAAAGGGACGATCACGAACTTATTTTAAATAGAATGATTGTACCTATGGAAAATAAAAAGGATGTTATATATGTTCGGGGAGTGCCAGTAATTGTCCACAGTCACTTTATTCCAGCTTTTTCTACTAACCTTGATGTGAGTATTATGGATGAGGCCCACTTGAGACGTGCTCCACTTCATATTTTCTTGACCCATCCTCCAGTGGAGAATGTGGCTGAAGTTTTCAAACGAAATTTGGATTTAATCGGGGAAAATTATGATGAAAATATAATTGAGAGATTTAAAAAGGTTTATACTCCAGCAGTTAAAGGTGGGGAAGGACTTGAACCTAGTTACGCCCATGCAAGGGATTTGGCCCATATATGCCAAGCAGCACGTATTATCTCTGGTAAGGATATTATTGATATTGGTATTATTGAAGATGCCTTGGAAAAACACGTTTTGATTGCATTGCAACGAATGAATATTGATATTTCGCAAGTGCAAAAGAAAATAAGGACCTTTAGAATAAAAACATCTCAAAAAGAAGAAGCATACAATAATGTTTCTATTTTTGGGGTTGATTCTATATCTTGTGAATCAGATGGAATAATTGCAGATATGGAAGATAGTGTTACTCCTACTCAACTGGCAGAATATCTAAGGGAAAATGATGTTGCATTTGAAAGTATAGATATTATAGCCGAAACTGAAAGGGAACTCAGAAGGACTATCATGGAATATGAAGAAGATTAAGGCAGGAAATAATAAATTATCGGCTTTTTAATTATTTTCATTCTATTTTTTTTACTTTATTTTTTATTTTCCAATATAAAATTATTATTAAAAATAATAAAAGACTATTCTTTTGATAAATTTATTATATTTCTATTTCAATTCCAATAGGACAATGATCAGAACCCATAACATCTGATAAAATATAAGAAGCTTTTATTTTATTTTTAAATTCTTCATTTACAAAGAAGTAGTCCAGCCTCCATCCAACATTCCTTTCTCGAGCTTTGGTTCGGTAACTCCACCAGGTGTATTGTTCTGGCTCTTGGTTGAACATCCGGAAGGTATCCACATATCCATTTTCCAAAAATTTGTCTATCCAGGCCCTTTCCACAGGCAAAAATCCTGAAATTTTACTATTTTCCTTTGGATGAGCAAGGTCTATTTCCTTATGGGCTGTATTGACATCACCACAAACCACAATATTTCTTCCTTCATCACGCAGATTGTTTGCATGTTCAAGGAAAGCATCATAAAAATCGAGCTTGTATTTTAATCGTTCGTCTGACATTTTTCCGTTAGGGAAATAAATATTGAATAAAACAAAATCATCATAATCTGCAATCTGGACTCGGCCTTCCAGGTCAAATTTTTTTATGCCAAATCCATTGTCAATTTTTGTTGGTTTCAGGGATGAATAAATGCCCACTCCACTGTAACCTTTTCTCTCAGCAGAGTTGAAGTAGCTTTTATAACCATCAACATTAACTAGTTTTTTAGGAAGCTGATCTAGATTAGCCTTGGTTTCTTGAATACAAAGAATTTCTGGTTTATCTTCATTTAACCACTCTAAAAACCCTTTTTTATGGATAGCTCGGATTCCATTTACATTCCAGGAATAAATTTGGATTTTTTTCATAGATTCACTTCCAGTATTTTAAATAAACTTAATATTTTTAATTTAATTTTATACATAATTAATATTTATTTTTCAATATTGAATAAAATCTATTTAAATAACAATCCACTTATTCCTGTTTTGTTTTCGTAATTGTTTTATATTTCTATTTTAAAAAATAAATGGAAGTATATAGGCAAAAATGCCCCCTACAATGAATGCGGTAACTAAATTAGCAGTGGTTATCACACTGGATGCTTTTACTCCAAATTCCCGTATTAATATTCCAACTGTTGAAAGACATGGAATATAAAGCATTCCTACTATGGCCAACACAATAAACTGTTGTGAGGTTAAAGCCAGGCTTAAATCAGTTCCCACAAATGAAACCAATGTTAAAAGTATGAATTCTTTTCTTACAATTCCCAGTAAAAGCAGGACTCCTGCAAATGCAGGTAAACCAAGCCAACCAACGGTTAGTGGTGTTAATAGACTTCCTATAAAATTCAGAACTCCTAATACATATAAAACTTGTATTATGGCCCCTCCAATTATAAAAATAGGGAATACTAAATAAATTAACGATTTGGTACGGTTCCAGGTCTGTTTTAATATCATTGATGCGGAAGGCATCCTTAAAGAGTGCATTTCCATAATCAAACTGGTTGATTCTCCCGGCATTGCTTTAAGGGCCAATTTTCCCATAATGAAAATTATAACCAGATCAAGCACATACAATGCCAGAGCCCACCATATGCTGACGAATATGGCCACTAGACTCAATATAATTATTGTTCGTGCTGCACAAGGTGCAAATGTAATGGCGAATGCTGCTAAAAGTCTTTCCCTTCTACTTTCAAGAATTCTAGTACTGTCAATAGCTGGAACACTGCAACCATACCCTAATATGAGTGGAATGAGAGCTTTACCATGCAATCCGATTTTATGCATGAAAGTATCCATCATGAATGCTACTCGGGTTAAAAGGCCGGAATTCTCAATATAAGATAAAAGAATATAAAATGGGACCACAAACGGTACAATGAGAGTTAAACCTGCTACTAAACCTCCAAAAGCACCATTCCATAATATAACTGGTATGTTACTATATGTGCTGGGATCAACTGGCTGGAAAAAACTCAGTGCATTAGTTATTATCCCTGAAATAAAATCTCCAATTATAAAAGTCCATAGAAGCAGCCCTAATATGACCATGGTTGAAGTAATGTATCCATAAAAAGGATGGGTTAAAACATTATCCAACTTATCGGAAAAGGTAATTTTAACGTCAGTCTGAATTTGGGCCCCTGAAGCAATTTTATTAGCCAGCCCATATCTTTCTGATGCCATAACTGCAAAAGCAGGTTCTTGGTGAATTTTTTCTATTCCTAATTCTAGTTGATAGGCAAAGGGGATTATATTGGGAGATTTTGAATTTACTAGATTCTTAATCTCTGGATCATTTTCCAGTATTTTTATGGCCATCCATTTATTAGGATATTTTAATTCCAGATTTTCAGAATCCATTAAATCTTTCAGTAATTTAATTCTGTTTTCAATTTCCCCACCATATTCAATTGCTTTATAATCAATAGGTATTTTGTTCTCTTTCCGGGTTTTTGAAACTTCTAAAGCTTTTTTAATTAATTCTTGGAGTCCTTCTCCTCGAATAGCAACGGTGGGAATAACTGGAATGCCCAATGCTTTCTCCAGTTTTTCAGTATCAATAACTATGCCCTTTTGTTTGGCAATATCCATTTGATTTATACATATTATCATGGGAATTTCCATTTCCATTAATTGTATAGTAAAAAATAGATTCCGCTCTAAAACAGAGGCATCAAGAACATTAATAACTACATCTGGTTTTTCATGAGCTATGTACTCTCGAGAAACTATTTCTTCCATAGAAAACGTGGAAAATGAGTAAATACCAGGTAAATCAATTACATGAATATTATAATCATCAAATAGTAGTTTACCTTCAGCCCTTTCTACGGTTTTTCCCGGCCAGTTTCCTACTGTTTGTTTGGAACCTGTAAGGTGATTAAAAATTACGCTTTTACCAACATTAGCGTTTCCTGCCAGGGCTATGGTAAAATCAGCATTATTATTGGTAATGTTGGGGTTATCTGCATTTTTAGCTGACTTATCCATGAACTGCAGCTCCATCATTATCAATATTTTCAGGTATAAGTTCTACAAAAACGTTATTGGCTATTTCTCTTCCTAAAGCAAGCTTTGATCCCCTAACCGCGATTTCAACCGGGCCTTTAAAAGGTGCAATTTGCATCATGCTTATGGTAGCACCCATGGTTATTCCCATATCCATTAGGCGTCTAATAACCTTGTAATCTCCTCTTATAAATGAAACCTTACCTTTTTCATGTTCATGAAGATCAACAATGGAAACTAAATTCTCTTTTCGATTTCCAACCTGCGCCACTTCTTCATTTTTCCTTTCCATGCATTCTTCACAGCTTTGAAAGCTAAAATTACACGCTGGAATTAACTCTTCATCATCAGGACATTCATCTGGTCTTTCTAAAAGATGGCAAAGGGCTCTTTCTGCATCGTCGGACAAGGTGTGTTCCATATCACAGGCCTGATCATGCACTTTTTCTTTTTTAATTTTTAAAATGTCATGTAAAAATTTTTCAAGTAATCTATGCTTTCTGGTAACACTTTTGGCTTTTTTGAGGCCAGTTTCAGTTAAAATTGCTCCTTTATATGGAGAATATTTTACGTAACCCATAACATCAAGTTTTTTTAGCATTTGAGTGACACTTCCAGGTGCTATATTTAAATTAGTTGATATTTTAGAAGTTTTAACTAACTGGTCTCCTTTACTGAGTTTATAAAGGATTTCCAGATATTCTTCAATGTTTTCGCTTAATGATTCACTACCTGAATTTTTGTCTGACATTTTAGGCCCACCTAAATTAATTAATAATATTTAAATTAAATTCTTATATATAATTTTTGGTTTGCCTAAAATCATTATAAATAATTAGAAATTAGTAGCATTTTTAAATAGAATAAATAACAAATAAATAAAATATTTCATTACATATTTTTTATAAATAAATATTTACCAATAAAAAAAAGGTGTGAGAATATTGCCACTAGTAAAAATAGAAATTTTAAAAGGTTACTCTGAAGAGTATAAAAAGGCCATTCTGGATGCGGTTCATGATGCTTTGGTAGAATCTATTAAAATACCTGATGCTGATCGTTTTCAGCGTCTTTACGAGTTAGAAAAAGAAAATTTTGAATTTCCACCCAATAAATCAGAGCATGTTACTTTAATTGAGATAACTATGTTTCCTGGAAGATCTTTAGATGCTAAAAAAGCATTCTATCAAAATTTAGTGGATAAATTGGCAAAAAATCCTGGAATTGATGGAGATGACATTACTACAGTTCTTTATGAAGCACCAATGGATAACTGGGCTTTAAGGGGTGGCAAGCCAGCCAGTGAAGTAGATATTGGATTTAAAATAGATGTTTAAAAAACTTGATTTTAAAATAAATATTTTTTTATAAAATTATAAAAATAAATATAAAAAATATTGACCCATTGAGCTTAAATAAATCAATGGGCCATTTTTGACATGGAGGCGTCAAATTAAATTTTTTCAAGTAAATATTGGTTTTTTAAGTAGGTAATAACTTTTTACCATAAGTTTCGTTAAGAACCTGGGCTAATCCAACATATATAGCAGCGAAACCAGTGAAGATTCCTTCATAACCAGCTATAATTGTTATTGTAGCATTGCCCGTTATATCTCCTAAGGCTAAAAGGAAGAATAACACAGCCAGTGAGAAAAATACTACTTGTAGCCCTCTGCTAAGTTTAAGAGTTCCAAAGAACATTACTAAGGTAAATAAGCCCCACATGAATAGATATGCTGCTAGAGATAATTTATCCGGTGCAGCAGCTAAATTCAATTTAGGAAGTATGATTAAGAGTACAAAACTCCACCAGAATAATCCATATGACCCGAATGCTACTGTACCAAAAGTGTTACCTTTTTTGAATTCCATCCCACAGGCTAATATTTGGGCTATTCCACCATAAGCAATTCCCATAGCCAGTATCATACTATTTATTGGGAAAAAACCTGCATTATGTATATTCAATAATACGGTGGTAAGTCCAAATCCTAAAAGTCCAAGTGGAGCAGGATTTGACGTCAAATCTTTTAAAATGACGGTTTTTTTATTTTCCATTTTATTATCCTCCTATTTTATTAATTAAAATATTATTGGCATTATTTGGAGTTTTGATACGATGCATAGGTTTTTCGAACACTGTAACAATTGCGCTGGTACATTTTTTCTAATAAATTATTAGAAAGTTCTCTTAATAAATTATATTTTTCTCTCGTGCTGTATGCTGGGCAATTGCTATTGTAGTAGTTCATTTCACTATTCAGATCATATATTCCTATTTGACTTCTTAATGTATGAGGCATTAAATCACCTTATTTCATTATTAACAATTCAATCAATCTTTTAATCCATCTCCTTTTTTTAAAAAATATATTTAAATTTTATTGACATTATTTAGTAATAATTACCATTTTATTCCTCCAAGGTTGAGGTGTCACCTAGATCTTTTCCTTCTTCCTTTGCACGAAGTATTCTACGCATAATTTTACCACTTCTGGTTTTTGGAAGTGTATCAACCTGCACTATATCTCCTATAACTGCTACTGGTCCTAATTCATAACGGATGTGTTTTTTAAGATCTTCAATAAGAATAGTGTTTAATTTATAACCTTCTTTTAGTATCAAGAAGGCTTTAATCACCTCACCTTTAATAGGATCTGATTTTCCAATAACCGCGGATTCAACCACAGCTGGATGGGAAACAAAGGCTGATTCGACTTCAGCAGACCCTACTCTATGGCCAGCAATATTAAGAACATCATCAGAACGGCCTTGAATCCATATATATCCGTCTTCGTCTTTTCGAGCCAGGTCACCTGCCCGATAAACTCCACCAGGAATTTCTTTCCAGTAAACGTTAATAAAACGTTCTTCGTCATTATAAAGGGTTCTAAACATGGCGGGCCATGGTTTTTTAATTACCAGATACCCTCCTTTTCCAAGAGGCACAGGGTTACCTTTTTCATCTACTACATCAGCCTCTATTCCGGGAAGTGGCAAAGTTGCGGTTCCTGGTTTTAAATGGGAAACTGGTAGTGGTGATATCATGTGCATCCCAGTTTCAGTTTGCCACCAGGTATCCATTATAGGTATTTTTTCTTTCCCTATATTTTTGTAGAACCACATCCAGGCCTCAGGATTAATAGGTTCTCCAACACTTCCCAGTATTTTCAACGAAGACAAGTTATACATGTTTGGATACTTGCTTCCGTATCTCATAAGGTGTCTGATTGCTGTAGGTGCGGTGTATAATTTTGTAACACCGTATTTTTCCACAATCTTCCACCAGGCTCCGGGATCGGGATAATCTGGTGCACCTTCATAAACCAGTGTAGTTGTACCCAAAAGTAATGGGCCATATATAAGGTAACTGTGACCTGTTATCCAACCTATATCTGCGGTACACCACCATAAATCACCATTGTGTATGTCAAATACATTTTTCAAGGTCGTGGCCACACCTACCATGTATCCAGCAGTAGTATGCAGGACCCCTTTTGGTTTTCCTGTACTTCCTGAGGTGTAAAGGATAAATAAGGGATCTTCTGAATCCATTTCTTCAACAGGACATTCACCGGATTCACCTTCTACCAGCCTATCGTAAAATATTTCCCTACCACTTAATTCAGAAACATTAATGGGGTTTCCTGTGTGTCTAACCACTACTACTGTTTCGATAGTAGGGCACTGAAGAATGGATTCATCTACGATTTTTTTGAGATCTATTATTTTTCCCCTTCTAAAAGTCCCATCGGCGGTAATCAAAACTTTGGCATCAGCATCGTTCATTCTTTCAACGAATGCTCCTACGCTAAGTCCGGAATAAACTACACTGTGAACAGCACCAATTTTGGTACAGGCCAGCATAGAAATTAGGAGTTCAGGGCACATGGGCAGATACATTGATACGGTATCTCCCTTTTTAATGCCTAAATTTTTCAGAGCATTGGCCATTTTATTTACTTCACGGTAAAGTTCGTAGTAGGTGAGTTTTTTTTCATCTCCCCTTTCATTGGTATATAAAATGGCTACCTGGTTCCTTTTATCAGTTGAAATCCACCTATCAACTGCGTTGTAGGCCAGGTTAATTTTTCCATTGGTGAACCACTTGTAAAATGGTTTTTTACTTTCATCCAGAACTTTGTCCCATGTTTCAAACCATTCAAATTGTTCTGCTTTTTCAGACCAGTATTTTTCCAGGTCTTTTCCTTTTTCGATTTCAGCCTCCCAGTTTTTCACATGGGCTTCTTCCACAATTTTATAGTTTGGTTTAAAAAGCCTTTTTTCATCTAGGAGAACAGAGGTGTCCTTAGTCATATTGCACCATCCTTTCACTTTTCAATGATACTAAGTAAGTTGGCTTTGACATATATATTTTACTATTATTAATCATTATAAATATTGATTAATCATGTTAAATATTAATTTGTCGTTAATATTTCTGATTTATTGATATATTAATAACAAAAAATTAAAGATTATTGCAAATTTATTGAATTATTGGGAATAATGTTGAACATTAGGAAAAAATTAGTTTATAATTTTTTTAAAGTTATTTTAAGACAAATTTTTAAAAATAGAAATAAAAAGAAAAAAGATAGAAGGGTTAATTCCCATCTATTACATCATTGGAGGCATTCCACCGGGCATTCCGCCAGGCATTCCACCCATACCTTCCATTTCGCCGCCTCTACCTTCAAAGGCACCGCTAGCTGCAATCATATCGTCAATTCTTAGAATCATTTCTGCAGCTTCAGCAGCAGATTGAATGGCCTGTTTTTTGACTCTTTGAGGTTCGATTACACCTGCTTCTTTCATGTCCATTACTTCGCCTTGGAAAACATCTAATCCCATGTAGTGGGATTTTTCGTGGGCAGATCGTAAATCTACAAGAGCATCTATACTGTCTAAACCTGCGTTTTCAGCTAGTGTTTTAGGAACGATTTCTAAAGCTTCTGCAAATGCAGCAACAGCTAATTGTTCTCTTCCACTAATGGTATCTGCGAAAGCTCTGAGGCCTTTAGCAATTGCTATTTCTGGAGCTCCTCCACCGATAACAACCTTTTTATCTTCTAAAGTAGCAGCAACTACACCTATAGCATCATCGAGGGCTCGTTCGATTTCTTCAGCCACATGTCTGGTGCTTCCTCTTAAGATAATGGAAACAGCTTTAGGTTCTTTGCAGTCTTCTACAAATATGAGAACTTCATCAAAGATTTTTTTCTCATATACTTTTCCTGCTTCTCCTAAATCATCAGAACCTAAATCATCGATGTTAGTTACCAGTTGAGCACCAGTAGCTTTTTGTAATCTGGTCATGTCAGATTTTTTAGCCCTTTTAACAGCAAGAATGCCTGCTCGAGCCAAGTAATGCTGGGCCAAGTCATCAATTCCTTTTTGACAGAATAAGACATTTGCACCAGAATCTACTACTTTAGCAACCATGTCTTTAATCATTTGCTCTTCATTTTCAATGAAAGCTTGCATTTGAGCAGGGTCAGTTAACTTGATTTTAGCATCAGTTTCCAGATCTTTTACTTCAATTGGGTATTTTAAGAGAGCAACTTTAGCGTTTTCAATCTTTTTAGGCATAGCTGGGTCAGCTCGGCTTTTGTCGATAACAACACCATTAACAATTTCAGATTCGTCGACGCTTGCGCCTTGGATTCTCTGAATGTTTATATTGTCCTTTTCAACTTCCCCATCTTCTTCAACTTGCATAACTGATCCAACAATTAGTTCTGCTAATGATTCTTTAGCTTTTTCAGAACCTTTACCAGTCATAGCAGTCATGGCCACTTTTAATAAAGTGTCTTTATCAGAAGCATCAAATGAAATTTCTTCTAAGATTTCTTGAGCTTTTACTGCTGCTTGCCTGTAACCCATGGCAATGATTGTTGGATGAACATCCATTTCTAGTAAGTTTTCAGCTTTTTTCAGTAATTCTCCTGCGATAATTACTGCAGTAGTAGTTCCGTCGCCTACTTCGTCTTCCTGGGTTTTTGCTACTTCTACTAGCATTTTTGCAGCGGGATGAGCAATATCCATTTCTCGGAGGATGGTTACTCCATCATTTGTTACCACGATGTCTCCTAAGGAATCCACTAGCATTTTGTCCATTCCCTTGGGACCTAAAGTAGTCCGAATGGTTTCTGCTAATATTTTTCCAGCTAAAATATTTAATCTCTGGGCGTCTCTACCCATAAAACGGTCAGTACCTTCAGGTAATATTAATATCTGTTGGCCTTGGCCACCTAACTGTGCCACAATAATCACCTCATAATTGTTCTTGTAATCTATCGATGGGTTAGAGGTTCTATAAATAGTTTCTTATTATAACTTACAATTGATTTATGTATTAAATTTTAATTTTCATCTTTGGTTTGATTTTTTTACTATAATTCCAAAAAGAATATTTTATACATCAAAATCATTTAGAAATTATTAAATATTATTTTAGGCAATTATCTTAAGAGATTAATATTAATAATCTTAATTTTATTTATAAATCTAATTTTCATAGTTTTTTTAATTGATTAGTGGAGAAATAGTAAGATGAAGTGTAAAAACTGCGGTACAGAGAACCCCGATGATGTAGAATGCTGTGTAAAGTGTGGTAAAAGAGTTAATGAGAAAAAATATCGGATTTCCTGGATACCTGTAGGAATAGGGGCTGCTGTTAGCATCATATTATTATTTTTGCTCCGGGCACTGATGGGCGAAGGAAATCTTCTACTAGATTCTTTTACACCCTGGGTCATGCTTTCCGGGGCCATTGCTACTGTTTTATCTTATAAAAATTTGTGTGCAGGATATGATTTTAATCCTCTCATTTCGGGGATAATATCTGGAACTATTGCTGGTTTATTAATACTTGCGAGTACTCTTTCATTTATTGATGTGCTGAGATTCTCATGGATGTGGATAATAGTATGTATCATTTGGGCCTTTGCTGGAACCATCATAGGTATAACAATCAATCTAATACGAGAAAAAGATAAAAGACTGTTTATACCCATTATCATCGTAATCGCAACCATAGTACTATCAATAGGATACGTAAGCAATTCCATGACAACCAATGGGAACTTTAAATTAGCACTTACTGATCAAATCATGATTCTAGAGTTAGATAATATTCTTCAGGCAGAGGCGGATTCTTTTATTAAAAATTCAACAAATTCGAATGGAAATAAGACAGATCTGAAAAAAGCACAGGCAAATTACCAAAAAATGATTGAAATCACCAATAACGGAATTATTTATTGGAATAAGGTTATGCTGAAAAATTCAACATCAGATATCCAAAAAGAATACAGTAAAGAGTTAGAAAAATACCTAGTACTCAAACTACAATACTATAAAACAAAAAAACAAGCCATAGACCTCCAAATACAAGGAAAAACACGACAAGCACAAAACAAATACAAAGAAGCACAGAAACTATTACCACAAATCAAGGCACAAGAAAAAAGAATCAATAATACTCTAGAAAAAGACCCTGAACTACAAAAAATCGTTAAATACGAAATTGAAAGCAATAAGAGGCTTGTTAAAAGATATAAAGAAAAACTGATTAATGACAGTTTCATACCACAATATGTTCTTAAACAAAAATATGAAAAATAAATAATCCCTTTCTTTTTAATTTTAAACACTAAATTTTATCTTATTTTTATCTTATTTTTTACTTTTATATTTATTTAAAATCATTTAGATAATTATTAAATATTATTTTAGGCCGTATACTATTTTAAAAATAAAAAACAATCATTTAAAGCTCTTTTGATCGAGTACTGTCTCGCGGAAATACTTTAGGCACAAAGGTCTTGCAGAAATCAGGAGTTACCCGTATCATTTCAAGTTCCATTTTTTCAACAATCTCTTCTTCCAGCTCTGGACTTTTAGTGGTAGATATGGAAAAAGACTCATCCATAACTTTTAATTCAATTGTTTCATTACCCATAGAAATTTCAAATTCAACTTCGTGTTTATTCTGCATGGAATCAACCACATCATCAAAGATTTCATCAGATAGCTTCAGTAATTTCCGACCTTCAGGAAGATAAGTGTTTTTGGCAGTTTTTATCTGTTTAATACGAACAGGAGCACAACCTTCCGTTTTAATAGTCTTTCTTATTGACCAGAAAAGCCCTAAAACTAATTTCTTCTTGGTCTCTAAAGCATTATCAATTTTCATTGATTTCAAATTAATCCCTCCTTGAAATAAACTTGATAGCTCCCAAATGAAAAAAATAACTCCTAAAGAAAATTAAATTAATAATTTAACTCAAATATATTATACGAATAATTTCTTAATTTAAAAAATATGAATTATAAAGATTTAAATGCACAAATAAGGCTTTAAATCTTTTTAATCTTTTCAGCAACGGATTTTCCTATTTCATAACATTTATCCAAGTTATCTTCTTTTGGAATGAAATCGACATCCAGTGTTTCCACAACTTCAAAACCGCACTTTTCGAGTTCAGTGGACAGTTTTCTGGTGGCTCCTCCACCCCATCCTTTGGAACCAAAGGCAACAGCTAATCTTTTAAGACCAGTTCTATTGAAGCTTAGGCCCTCTAGATAATACATTAAATCTCCTAAACTAGGGTAAACTCCATTATATAAAGTAGGACTTCCAATGAGGATAGCTTTACTGTCCAAGATGTCTTTTACTATTTCACTTCGCTCATCATGACTTAAGAAGTACATAACAACTTCTACGTCTTGACCCATAGCTCCTTCGGCCATGGCATGGGCCATTTTTTGGGTAGAATAATGCATGGTATCATAAACAATGGTGATTTTATCCTTGCATTTTCCAGTAGCCCAGTCAGTGTAGGCACCAATCATTTTTAAAGGATCTGTTAAAATTTGCCCATGTGATGGTGCAATTACTTTAATCTTATCCAGAAGGCCTAATTCTGTGACTTCTGCAAATTTTCTAAGTACTAATGGGGATAAAGGTGTCACCAGGTTGGCAAAAAACTTTTGGGAAGCTTCCATAAGCACATTCTCTGGAATTTCGTGATCATATCGTTGAGTTAAACAGAGATGCTGACCAAAGGCATCATTAGAGAATAGAATTCCATCTTCCACTAGCAAAGTAAACATGCTGTCTGGCCAATGTATCATAGGGGCTTCTAGAAATGCCAGGGTTTTCCCTCCTAAATCCATAGTATCTCCAGTCTTAACAATTCCTATCTCCATGCTTTCCAATGCAGGATAATGATTTTTAAGGCCAGCCACACCTTTTTCAGTACAGTAAACTTTTGCTTCAGGGAATTTCTTGCATACTTCTACTAATGTTCCGCTGTGATCCTTTTCCACGTGATTTTGAATAATAACATCAATTTTAGGTTCCTTACCTTCTTTTTCGAAAGCATCATTAATTCTTCCCCAGAGTTGCCCAGAGGTTCCAGGATAACTGTTGTCAATTAAAGCAACCTTTTCCTCTCCAAATACCAGGTAAACATTGTAAGTTGTTCCACCTAATGTGTATCCATGATAATTTCGGATATCCCAATCCATTACTCCGGTCCAATAGACTCCATCAGCCATTTTTTTTGTGTCTGCTTTCATATTTAACACCTATTAATTAATTAGATTGAATTTTTAGTTTAGGTACCAGCTATTATAGTATAATATTATTATTTCAAAGTATTATATTTTATTAAAACTATTAATTAAGAGAAAATATATTCCATTGATAAATAATGAAACTTAATAATGACTTAATTAATTATTATTCTTACTAAAATTTCTTATTAAAATTAATTTAAGAGGAATAGAATGGATTTATATTTAAAAGAAACAGGAAAAAATAACCCTGAAACTATTGTATTTCTGCATGGTGGGGCACTGGGTGGTTGGATGTGGGATAAACAGTTGGAGGCGTTTAAAGATTACCACTGTTTAGTTCCAGATCTTCCAGAACATGGTAAAAGTAGCGAAATAAAACCATTTACTATAAAAAATGCTGCTGCGGATATACTAGATCTAATCCGTAACAGGGCCCATGGGAGAAAGGCCCATGTGGTGGGAATATCTTTAGGTGCTCAAATTGCGGTGGAAATGTTAAGCAAATCACCGGAACTTATTGATCATGTTCTTATCAGCGGAACTCTTGTTAGAAGAATTCCTGCAACAGATTTTTGGTTAAAACTCTTAAATTATACTATAAAAGCATATATGCCTATAAAAAATTCTGATTTTTTAATCAAAGCAAATATTAGAAGCTATAATTTTCCAAAAGAGTATTTTAAAACTTTAAAAGAGGCCACGAAGTCTATTTCTTCAGATTCACTAAATAGAATTTTACATGAAAATATGCTTTTTAAAATACCTGAAGGTCTGGAAAAAGTAAATAATTCAGTTTTGATTATTGCGGGTGAAAAAGAATATGGGATTATTAAAGATTCAGCCAAAGATTTGAATGATGCACTCTATAATTCTCAATATTTCATTGCTGCTAATATGGTCCATGCCTGGAATTTAACAGAACCTGAATTTTTCAACAGTGTTTTGAGAGCATGGATTATTGATAAAAAACTGCCAGAGGGACTTATTTATGAATAAAATGAAAATAGGATTCATTGGATATGGAAGTATGGGAAGTATGATTTTGAATGGGTTTTTGGATTCGAATTCAATATCTGCTAAGGATATAATGGTTTCCAACCGTACTATTTCTAAATTAGATAATTTAAAGGAGAAATATCCAGAAATGGAAATTTCCCCAAAAAATATGGATTTGGCCAAAAAATGCAATCCCATATTTCTTTTTGTAAATACTGGTGAAGTAAAGAATGTACTAGATGAAATAAAAGATGGAATAGCGAAAGATGTCCATATAATTCATATATCTGCGGGTTTAAGCTTAAAAACAATTGAAAAAAGTTTTTCTTTTAAAATAACACAAATAATTCCCAGCTTAACTTCAGAGCTTAAAGAAGGTGTATCTCTGGTATGTCACAATGGAAAAGTTAATTCAAAGGAAAAAGAGTTCGTAGAAAGTCTTTTTAGCAGAATTAGTAATGTAAAAGTTGTGAGAGAAGAAGATTTAGACATTTCTACGGATCTCACTAGCTGTTCCCCTGCTTTTATGGCATATATTTTCAAGGAATTTGCTGATATTGGGGCTGCTAGAAGTGAATTAACTGAAAAAGAAGCAGAAGAAATGGTTTTACAGACTTTATTAGGTACAGTTAAACTTTTAACTGAAAAGAAAATGAGTTTTGAAGAAATAATATCTCGAGTGGCCACTAAAGGTGGCATTACTGAAGAAGGGATAAAATCACTGGAAACGGATCTTCCATTAGTTTTTGATAACTTATTTAAAAGCACTTTTAATAAACGTGAAAAATTAAAAAGAGATTTAGATAAGCAATATAATGTTTATCTGGAATTAATCCTCAATTTTGTATTCAAATTCCCAGAATGGTTTTCCTTTGGTTTCTTTCTCTTCCAAATGTTCCATTTCATGAGAAACTCCGTAAGCACTAGGCCCTGTAAATTTTAAAGGATTATTTATCTTTTTAAGTCTAATTTCTGATTCTATAGGGTCCAAAGTAGCTTCTAGAATGTAATCAGCATCAACTGAAACTTTATATGGTCTTTTAACCATTTCACGTTCCTGTTTATTACTGCATTTCTCTAAACGGTAAACAGTACCTTCTTGTGCTAAAATAACTGGATTTAAAAATAAATAAACTCTTTCTAAAGTATAACCTAACTTTTTTTCTTCATCATAATGGGTGAGCTTTTCTTTGATGGACATAACTTTTTTAGAATTTTTATTTAAGCTCCAGTCACCACCAAATCTAATAGAAAAAATAAGGGGTAAAAAAGTATCTTCTGGCAGTTCAAGTTTTTTTATAACTTTTTTTTCATTTAAACTAAATTTTAAAAGCTTTTTTAATTCTGAGGATTCCAATATATCACCTAAAAATCGAATAATGGATTTAACTTGATAAAATTAAAAATAAAACTCTAGGAATTCAAAAGAACTCCTTTTTTTTAACTTCTATATATTATATTAATTAACTTAATTATTTTGAATTAAATGATTCAATAGAACGGTCTACCACTTCAATAATTGCTTCAGAAAGGCTACCGTATTTTTCATCAATTACGATAGGGATGTTATCACAGTAAACAACTTCCAGTCCGGCTTCCAGAGAATCTTTAGTAGCCACATCCACTGCCGCTGCCTTTAGCTCAGTTAGCATCACGTCTGCTTTTTCAATGTATTTTTCAATGTCTTTTTGTAAAAGAGGTCTATTAGAAAGGTGAGGTGTAGTTCCTACTACTTTGCAACCATATTCTTTTTCTAAATGTTCTACTAAAACGCTTTTAATTGAATCTGGTGCGGTGGTGGCAAATAAAACGTTTTTACCTTTCACATCTCCCAGTGGTTTTGGCCTAAATACTGTAGGAATAACTTTTGCTGTAGGATTAACTTCTTTCACAAGCTCTTCAACCTGTTTAACTTTTTCAGCACTAGCCATAGGCTCTTCGCACATGGTCAAAACAACTAAATCTGCTAATCCTATTCTAAACGGACCAAAAAAGTTTTCTATATTAATTAGGGGTTGGTTAACACCTACCAGGACTATGTGTTTGTCGGTCTTTACTGGGGGTATGGCTGCTCCACTTCCTTCCATAATTACAAAGTCAGCATCAACTTCATTGGCCAGTTGAGCACCTTTTTTCATGTTGGTAATGAAAACGTCCCCTACCATTCCGCCACCACATCTGCGGCATCCAATAGTGAGTATTCTACTCATTAAAGCATCTTCCCAGTGATCTGATGCAGCATGTACTCCTTTATTTGATTGTTCCATTAAAAATTGAGGAGTTATTTCAATTTGATCTCCACGGACAATTTCGGGTTCTTCTGGCCCTCCACGGCCCATAGCAACCACGCAAGGATTATATTCTTTTTTATGAATTAATCTGGCAGCATAAGCAGAAACTGCTGTTTTACCAATTCTTTTACCGGTTCCCAGGATTTTTAAAGAAGGTTTTTTCAAAACTTCGTATTCAGTCAATGGTTGGAATTTAAAATCAGGCCCTTCATAAGGGACTCCTAATGATAATATTATTGAAGCAATCTTGAATCTTTGGGAATAGTCAACTACTGGTTCATCTGATAAATCCATTACAACGTCTACATCATATTTTTTCACAGACTCTGAAATGAGATCATAAGGAATTTCATTAGTGTGTGGGCCAAAATGAACTGGCCGCCCCATCTTTTTAGAGAAAGATTCTTCACTAGTTTCCCTTAATTTTTCAGTTCCTCCAATAAATACCAGAGCTACAA
The DNA here is from genome assembly GCA_030656015.1 of Methanobacteriaceae archaeon. NCBI lineage: Archaea > Methanobacteriati > Methanobacteriota > Methanobacteria > Methanobacteriales > Methanobacteriaceae > Methanobacteriaceae archaeon. The sequence continues at coordinate 311,303 of JAUSNX010000001.1, read as the reverse complement.
CTTCTAAATGTTCTAAACTATCCAAAGTATCAATTGCTGATTTAGTGACAGGTAGATAATGTTCTCCATCCACTAGACACATCATTTTTTTTATAGCCTTCATATTAAAACTCCTTTTATTAAAAAAAGATAAAAAACAAAGATGAGGTAGATTTAATTATTAAATAAATTGTTTTTAACATTATTAAAATTTTTTGGTATTGATTAAAAATTATAAGCTTAGAATATTTAAAAAAAAAAGAATAATAAAATCTAATTAATATTAATTAGTTAAAATAAAAAATAAGATTATTTGGATATTTAAAAGTTTATTTGCTCCTAAAATTGTATCTTTGAAATAATCCTTTAAATAATCAGTAAAATGGTCTTAAATAAAAATTAGGCATCATTTAAGATAAAACAAGTGTTAACTCCTTTTTAATGCATTTATCTGGATCCATTTATTTTGCTAATTGAACCTCAACCTTAATTAATTCTTTTTTAGATCTCTTTGCAAGTTCAGATAATCCATTTACTACATTAGATGGTAAGGTTCCTGAATTCTCTTTTGCTATAATTTCAGAAATTGCGCTTGACAGAACAAAAATTGCGTATTTATGTTCAGCTTTGGTTCGGTGGATATGATGTGGGCTTATATTGAGCGAAATATAATCTTCACACTCGCTTTTTATTTCATAGCCATTTTCCAAATATTTTAAGACATATACCAAAAATTGGTGGAGTTGTATCATTTCATCTTTATACATGGGTACCAGCCTCATCTCCTATTTAAAATTAGAATACGCACCTTATAGATGCTAGCTTTCTTTGAGAACGCTTAGATTAGTATGATTTTGTAGTATGAAATTAAATAATATTGTGATAAAAATTATCTAAATTAAAGATAATATTTAGTGAACATTCTTTTTTTATAATTGACATTAGATAAGGTTTTCCTTACTAAATAATTTCTAATTGATAATACTAATGACTTTTACTTAATCCTTGTTTGTTTCATATAATCTTATCTAGTTTCTAATTACTTGATTTATTATTACCTATTTAAAAAAATTATTTAATAAAATTTAATTTAAAAATAATCACTATTATTCAATTATTAGAATTATTTTTTTTATTATAAATAAATATAATAATGATTTCTTATAATCTTAATTAGTATTATGGCAATTTATATTTAATAAAAATTTATTTTATAAAATCAATTACTAAAACTATTCATTAAAAAAGACTTTATTTAATATTAAGTGTTATAACTATAAATTAGTTTATAAGATTGATACAATTTTACTGTGATTATAATGGAAATTATAGAATATAAACGTGAAGATGTTATAGAACTTGTTAAACGTTCTCAAATTGATGTTGATGATGTTTTGATTAGTGTGCAATCCATTATTAATGAAGTAAAGATTCATGGAGATAATGCACTGAGTAAATTCACAAAAAAATTTGATGGCGTTAAACTAAAGAATTTCAAGGTTTCTCAAGATGAAATAGAAACTAGTTATCAAAATTTGGAACCTGAAATTATAAATTCGCTGAAAAAAGCTTCTGAAAATATAGAAAAATTTCATCACTCACAGCTTCCTAAAGAATGGTTCCAAGAGGTTGCTCCAGGAATATGCGCAGGCCAAATAATAAGGCCCATTGAAAGTGTAGGATGCTATATTCCTGGTGGAAGAGCTGTTTATCCTTCAACAATATTAATGACAGTTATTCCGGCTAAAATAGCTGGTGTGGAAAGAATTGTGTGCTGCACTCCGCCTCAAGCTGATGGTGAAATTGGAGATGCTTTGTTAGTGGCCGCAGATTTAGCTGGTGCTGACGAGATTTATAAAGTGGGCGGTGCTCAAGCCATTGCTGCATTAGCTTATGGGACCGAAGAAATTAAGAAGGTCAATAAAATTGTAGGGCCTGGAAATATTTTTGTAACCGGGGCCAAAAAGTTGGTCTATGGCGAAGTGGATATTGATTTTCCGGCTGGACCTTCTGAAGTTCTAATAATAGCTGATGAGGCTGCTAATGCAGATTTTATTGCTTTTGATATTCTGGCTCAGGCTGAACATGATCCAAATGCTTCCTGTGTTCTGGTGACCACTTCCAGTGATCTGGCTAATGAAGTACAGAGTATTGTTCTACAAAACATTAAATATATGGAAAGAAGCAATATTATAAAAGAATCTCTGGATAAATATGGCAAAATTATTTTAACGAATTCTACTCAAGAATCTATTGATTTTACCAATGAATATGCAGCAGAACATTTAATTATCATGACTAAAGACCCTGAAGAAACACTTAAATCAGTTAAAAATGCAGGATCAATATTTTTAGGTGAATTAACTCCTGTTTCTGCAGGGGATTATGGTTCTGGAACTAATCATGTTCTTCCTACAGCAGGATGTGCTAAGATGTATTCTGGCCTTTCCACTGAATCTTTTTTAAAGAAACCAACTGTTCAAAGATTATCTAGGGAAGGTCTGGAGAATTTAAAAGATGTTGTTATTCCTTTAGCTGAATATGAAGGTCTTTTTGCCCATGCAGAATCATTTAAAAAGAGATTAAAATAATTGATTAAAATTTTCAAATATAGTTTTTAATATTCAACATGGTAATATTTTAATTTAATATTAATTTAAAATATTCTAATAATGTTTCAAATAAAAAAATAATACTTATTTAATTAATAAATTCAATTTTAGAGGTGTTCAACATTGATGAATTCATTAGGCGATTTAAGAAGAAGTCATTATTCTAAAGAAATTAATCCAGATATGAATGATGAGGAAATCCTGGTTATGGGATGGACTCATGAGATTCGAGATCTGGGTGGAATTATTTTTGTTCTTTTAAGAGACCGTGATGGTTTAGTCCAGATTACTGCTCCCAGCAAAAAGATTGAAACAGATCTTTTTGAAAAACTGCGAAAAATTAAGAAAGAATCTGTAATTGCGGTTAAAGGAAAAGTTCAGGGATCTCCCAAAGCTCCAGGTGGAGTGGAAGTTATACCTTCCGAATTGTACATATTAAATGAATCTAAACAGCCATTACCTCTGGATCCTACTGAAAAGGTTAGAGCAGAGATTGATACTCGTTTGGATTCCAGGTTTTTAGATCTTAGAAAACCATCTATTAGTTCAATTTTCAAAATTAAAAGTACTATGCTCCATTCTGTAAGAGTTTTCTTAGAGAAGAATGGATATTTAGAAATTAACACTCCTAAGTTAGTAGCTTCCGCTACAGAGGGTGGAACAGAATTATTCCCTATCACCTATTTTGAGAGGGAAGCATTCCTTGGCCAAAGCCCTCAGCTTTACAAACAGATCATGATGTCTTCGGGATTTGATCGAGTTTATGAAATAGCTCCGATATTCAGAGCAGAAGAGCATGATACCCTCAGACACTTAAATGAGGTCATTTCAATTGATATAGAATCTTCTTTCATGGATCAACACGATGTGATGGATGTTTTGGAGAAACTGGTTATTCAGTCTATTACTGATGTTACTGAAAACTGTGAAACAGAACTTGAGGTTCTGGGAAGAGATTTGCAGGTTCCAGAAACTCCATTTGAAAAAATCGAGTACGATGAATTGATTGATATGGTTAATTCTAAGGGAGTTCCAATTGAACATGGAGAAGACTTATCCCGAGCGGCAGAAAAAGCTATGGGCGAAATCATGGATGGATATTATTTCATTACAGGATGGCCAACTGAAATTAAACCATTTTATGTCCTACATGAGGAAAAAACACCTGAAAAGAGCCAGGCCTTTGATTTAATGTATAAAGATCTGGAAATATCTTCTGGTGCTACCAGAGTTCATCAGCATGACCTTTTAGTGGAAAAAATTAAAGGAAAAGGATTAAATCCGGAATCTTTTGAGAGATACTTGGCAGCTTTTGAATATGGGATGCCACCTCATGCTGGATGGGGATTAGGGGCTGAAAGGTTCAATATGACTTTAACTGGCCTTAATAACATTAGAGAAACGGTTTTATTCCCAAGAGATAGAAGAAGGTTAACTCCTTAATTTCTATCTTTTTCTAATATAATTATTTGAATTTTAAGAATTTCAACAATTTTTTTATTTTTATTATTTTTAAATATGTAATTTTCAATCAACAATAATCGCTGATTAGAACTTAAAGGATTTTGAAAATATCATGAAAATTAAAAATTCTTCTATTGATGACTCATCTAATGGAAAAAATGGAAATATTATTAGTTATAAGATTGCAGTTATTGGTGGAGGCCCTGCGGGTATAATGGCGGCAATATCTGCTGCAAAAATGTTATCCAAGAGCAGGAGTAGTCATAATAAAAAAATTAATCATAAATCTAAAATTAAAACTAAAAAAAATAATGAATTTCACGATGTTGTGTTAATTGAGAAAAATGAAACACTGGGCAAAAAACTCCTTTTAACTGGAGGAGGGCGCTGCAATATTACTAATAATTCAGATCTAAAGACTCATATTAATGCTTTTGGAAAAAATAGTTCTTTTTTAAAGCCTTCGCTTTATAATTTTGATAATAAATCTCTGCTGACTTTTTTTAAGGATAAAGGATTGGATTTCAAGGTTGAATCTCATGGAAAAGTCTATCCTGACGATGATAAATCTTCTTCTGTATTAAAATTACTAGAAGAATATCTCCAAGAATATAATGTAAGACTATTATTGGGTCACAAGGTTAGCAATATTGAAAAAAATGAGGATTATTTTGATATTTCTATGGAAAAACATTTGAAACCTCAGAAAACGTCAAATGAATTTCAGAGTAATATTAACCAAAAAAACTTTAATAGAAAAAACTCATCTATTAAATCATCTAAAGTTATTTTAGCCACCGGGGGCCTATCTTATCCATCAACGGGTTCTACTGGGGATGGAATGAAATTTGCGGAAAATTTAGGCCATAAATTAACTAAATTGAATCCTGGTTTGACACCACTAAAAGTTCAAGAGGAATGGATAAAAGATTTATCTGGGTTAAAATTTGAAAATATTGGCCTTAGCTTTAGAAAAAGTTCTAAAAAAAGAGTTTCGTATATGGGGACTATTTTATTTACTCACTTTGGCCTATCAGGTCCCGGAATTTTGGATTTGAGTCGAGAAATTTCTTTACTAACTAACTCTCATATTAATTCGCAAAATTTCATTAAAAACAATGAAAGGAACAATAAAGAGAAAATAGGACTAAATAATTTTCCAATGGAAATCTTTTTAGATTTAATTCCTGAAATATCAGTTGATGAATTAAAGGATAAATTTAATTTAGAATTTTCCAAAAATGGTAAAACTATTATAAAAAATTATTTAAAATCAATTCTTCCTAATAAGCTTATAATTCCATTTTTAACTAATTCAAATATAGATCATAATATACAACTCAGTAAAATCTCGAAAAAAGAGAAAAATAGACTAATTATTAATCTTAAGGACTTAAAAATTTATATAACTGGATTAATGCCTTTTAAAAGTAGTATGGTAACCTGTGGTGGAGTATATCATAAGAATATTCATTCAAAAACCATGGAATCAAAATTAGTCAGTGGCATGTATTTTTCTGGTGAAATAATTGAATTTTGCGGCCTAAGTGGGGGATACAATTTGCAAATGGCTTTTTCTACTGGCTATACTGCAGGTAAAAATGCTGCAACTTCATTAATCTAATTTAATTAACTTCATGAACCTGATAAGGATTTATAGTTAATTCATTTTAATAATTTTAATTTTATTATTTTAGAAATTATCTTTTTTAAAAAAATTTATTATATCCCTAACATAATAATGTATAGAATAATTAAATAAGTCTGCATATAAATTAATATTTAATAGAAAAATTCTAATGAGTTGTCAATTTTATTGATTATTCATTAATAAAAATCTAAATTTAACTAATAATATTATTTATACCTCAAAATTGAGTGATAATCATGTTCATGGGTGCATCTACTAAACAGGGCTACGAAATTGCCAATAAAAGCCGGGATATAGTTAGGTCATTAATTGGTGACAAAACCGCCTCACTATCCCCTGAAGAAAAATCTATTGTAGAGAGAATTGTTCATTCCACGGCTGATGTGGAATACGCGGATTTAACAATTATAACGGATGAATTTGTTTCTAAAAGTGTTAAATCGTTAAAAGAAGATTTGGATATTTTAACGGATATCAATATGGTTCGTGTTGGTATAAATAAATATTCTGGTGATGTTAATTGTTTTATAAGTCACCCTGATGTCATTAAAATGGCCAAAGAAAGTGAAATTACCAGAGCGGCAGCAGCAATGCAATATGCTGCAGATATGGGTTTTGAGGGGATTGTGGCCGTTGGAAATGCACCTACTGCTCTTTATAAACTCATCGAACTGATTGAAAATGGAGAAATGGATGTTAAATCTGTTGTTGGAGTTCCTGTTGGTTTTGTTGGTGCTGCTGATTCAAAAGAATCACTTTTAAAAACAAATATTGATAGTTTAATAACCAGAGGCCCTAAAGGAGGCACTCCCGTGGCTGTAGCTGCTATAAATTCCCTTATTAGTATTAGTAAAACTGGCCAGGAATAATGGTTAGTTTTGTTTAAAATTATTTTAAATATTTTATAAAGCTTATATTCTTGATTAAATGAGGAAAAACAATGAAATCTGAAGATTTATTTAAAGAATCCCAAAAATACTTGCCGGGGGGCGTAGATTCTCCAGTCAGAGCATTTAAACCATATCCATTTTTTGCAGATAAAGGAAAAGGTTCAAAACTATGGGATGTTGATGGAAATGTTTATACTGATTACTGCCTGGGTTATGGTCCTTTAATAATGGGCCATGCTCCTGAGAATATAATTGACTCAGTTTACGAGCAAATTAAAAATGGAACCACATTCGGCGCTCCTACCGAGAAAGAAATTGAATTGGCCAAATTAGTAATAAATAAAGTTCCCTGTGCAGAAATGGTTAGATTTGTAAATTCTGGAACGGAAGCAACTATGAGTGCCATAAGACTGGCCCGAGGTTTCACCGGGAAAAACAAAATTATTAAATTTGAAGGATCTTATCATGGTGCTCATGATTATGTTCTGGTAAAATCAGGTTCGGGAGCTGCATGTTTACCTGATTCTCTTGGTGTACCAGAGGATACCACAAAAAATACTCTTTCTATTCCCTTCAATGATATGAATGCACTTTTGGCATTAATTGAATTGGAAGCAGATGAAATAGCAGCTATTATAGTAGAACCAGTAATGGCCAATATTGGCTGTATTGAACCTCAGAAAGGATATTTAGAATTTTTACGTGAAATAACTGAAGAAAATAATATAATGCTTATTTTTGATGAAGTTATCACTGGTTTCAGACTTTCAGAAGGAGGAGCTCAGGAATATTTTGGTGTTACTCCAGATTTGGTAACTATGGGGAAAATAATTGGTGGTGGATTTCCTATGGGTGCTTTAGCCGGTAAAAAAGAGATAATGGAGTTCATAGCACCTTGCGGGAGTGTTTATCAAGCAGGAACTTTCAATGGAAATCCTGTTTCAGTAACTGCTGGATTGAACACACTTGAATTACTTGATAAAAAATTCTATTCTGGTTTGAATGAAAAAAGCCAGTCTTTAAGGGACGGAATCAGAGATATTTTAGAAGATAACGATTTTAATTTGAAGTTAGTTGGTTTAACATCCATGTTCCAGATTTATTTCACTGAAATTGAGGTAAAAAACTATAATGATGCTAAGACTTCTGATGTTGATAAGTTTTCTATTTATTTCCAAGAACTTCTTAAAAAGGGAATTTTCATACCACCATCTCAATTCGAGTGCTGTTTCTTATCACAAGCTCATTCTCGTGAAGATATTGAAAATACATTAAATAGTATGGAATCTGCTTTAAAAATAGTATTTTGAATTATCAATTCTTTGATTTAATTATTTATATTTATAAATTATTAAATTACAAGATAGTTTTTGAATTCTATTTTTTTTACTTAATTATTTAACATTATTTGAATTAGAATTTCAAGCGGCCAAATAATAAACTAAATTTAAAAATTAAATATAAAATGGTTTTATTTAAAGAAATAAAGAGATATTGCTAAAATAAGTAATATTATTGCTATTACTGACGCTACTTTTAGTAGGGAAATGTTTTCTTTGAAGGAATTAGATGAACTCTTTTGGTTACGAACACTGGTTCTTTTCTCTTGAATACGGGCCATAAGCTTTTTTTCTTCCTTTTCCATGGTTTCTTTAAGGTCTTTTTCATCAAACGGGTAAATGTCACTATTTCCAGAAATATTGTTTCTAGGGTTTTTTGGTTGAATAAATACTGATTTAATATTTTTATTAGGATTTTTTCCCCACATGGGGAGTTTTCCATCTTTAATCTCATTTAAAATCTCTTCCTGGATTTCAACTTTTTTGGAAAGCTCTTCGAACTGTTTTTTCCTTTTTTCAGCTTTATTCTTCAGATTAATTACCATTTCTTGAATTTCTTCATAATCAAGTTGGTCTTCTTCTAATTGTGTGGTATCCGTTCCATTTTTCTTTTTAGAAATAAAATTATGAGTTTCTTGATAGTTTAAATGCCCCCCGCATTCACACAAATCAAATTCTGAAGGTGATTCGCCTTCCTGTAACTGGTAATAACCATTACAATTCTCACAAATAAGATATCCGCCTATTGACATATTATCAATGCCACTTTCAAATAAATCCATATTTGAAACCATATCATCCCCCCGAGGACTCAACCCAATAAATAAATATCGTGTTAAAACTTGTAATTAATAAATTAATATAGTATACTATTTTGTAAATTATATCCTATTAATTTTTCTATTAATAATTAAAAAGTAGTCTCAAAATAAAAATATTAATAATGGATCTTACTTTAATTTAATAATAAAATTCTATTGAGTAATCAAAAAATAATAAAAAATAATAAAAAATAATAAAAAACTCTATTTAAAGAGTTTTTTGAATTCCTTCTGAAATCAAGAACTGGGCAAATGCGCCTTTAGGATAAACATAGATATTTCCTTGGCTATATTGATTGACTCCAACATTAATCAGGGTTAAATACTTACTTTTATCATTTTGTGTGGTATTTAATATAGCAGTCATCATTTTTTGTACTGCATTTCCACGAGAAACACCGCCTGCCTGTTCATCTCTAATTAACTGAAGTGAATTTCCACTCACATCACCAAGTCCTTCCACATATATAGGACCAATAGATCTTAAAGCGGCATCGACGGCCTCAACTTTAACTACTAGTACCACATCTGTTTTTTGGCCAGTATTAATTTCTACTATTTCCTGGGCCAGTTTAACACCTTTTTCTGTGTCATTATCCCATAAAGAATCGTGTAAACGTAATTTTGTTTCACCAATACTTTTTAAATAATCTGGAACTGGAGCAGTAGGGTGCATCATTCCTCCAGGGTAAACTTGAGTTATTTTGGTTATATTCCCATCATTTAATTTAATTATTAATGCCATATCTACGGCACCCATTCCTGGCCGGCCTTCACTGGAATCCGCACATAAGACTAGCACATTATGTTCACCTAGGGTTACATTTTCTGAAGTGGAAACATAAAGTTGATAGGCACTTACGGACAGTCCAACAATGGCCAGAAACAATATTATAATAATAATGCTCTTTTTATCCATACTTTAACCTTCTTTAATAAATTTTCTTTATAATTTTTATTTTTTTGTAATGGTATTTGAAATATTTAGTTTAATATCATGTATTTTAAAATAATTATTAACAAAAAAACAGTCTTTGTTATTTCAAGTCATTTAATTAATAAAATTCATAATATGTTAATATTCAACTAAATTAATTTATTAGAATTCAATATAAATGTTCTTGTTAATAAATAAGATTACGTTATAATAAATATATGTTTATATATAATATATTTTTTTATAGAAAAATAATAATAAAATAAAAATCAAGTGGATTTAATGAGTCATTATTCTTAAAATTTACTAAATTAAAACATTTATTAATCGAATTTCCATACTGAGCTTTAATAAAGGAATTTAAAATGAAAACAATTGTTATTGGTGTTGGTGGGAATAAGAACATTATTGAAGCTGCTAAAAAAGTAGGGGCCGAAAATCCAGAAATTAATTTTATTTTCACCAGTTCTGAAAAAGAATTATTGTCCATATTTTTAGATAAGAAGGCAGATGCTTATGTAAGAGGCTCTTTAAGTGCTTCTTTAGTCATGAAACACATTAAAAATAGTTCGGATAAAGCAGAAATTAACAATGAAATAATTGAAGAGAATAATTTTTCAAAAAAATCTGAAGCAGATGAAAAATTAATTAATTATGGAAAAATTAATCGCGCATCTGTTATAAAATTGGATAGTAATTATTTTCTATTGGCCCCGGTGGGAATTGATGAAGGCCAGAATATTGAAGAAAAAATGATTATTGTGGAGCAGGCCTGCGATTTTCTAAAAAAAATAGCTAAAGAACCAAAAATTGGTGTTTTATCTGGTGGTAGGTCTCAGGATGTGGGAAGAAGTTCACAAATAGATAAATCAATTATGGATGGAGAAAAATTAACTTCAATCATAAAGCATAAATACTCTGTTAAGCATTACTACATATTAATAGAAGATGCAATAAATGATAAATGTAATCTAATTTTAGCTCCAGATGGTATTTCTGGAAATTTAATATTCAGATCCTTGGTTTTACTTGGCTCAGCAGAGAGTCATGGTGCTATTACCTTGGGAATAGATCAGATATTTATAGATACTTCTCGATCACAAAGTGTTGAGGGGTATATTAGAGCAATAAATTTTGCGCATTACTTAGCCAAATTAAAAATGTAGGAGCGGTAAATGTCATCATTAAAACCTGTTTATAAACTTTACGAATGGTATATTTCCCGGAACCTCAAGGAAGAAAATATGCCTAAACACGTGGCCATTATCATGGATGGAAATCGCAGATACTCCAAAATCCAAGGCAATGTTCCTGTTATTGATGGACACAAAAGAGGAGTAAGCACTTTAGAAAAAGTACTGGACTGGTGCGTAGATTTAGGCATTGAAATAGTCACAGCCTATGCATTTTCCACTGAAAACTTTAATAGGTCCGATAAAGAAGTAGAAGGCCTTATGAAACTTTTCCAGGAAAATTTTGAAGGAATTGCCAGCAATAAAAAAATTCATAAAAATGAAGTTAGGGTAAAAGCCGTGGGAAACCTGGAATTGCTTCCTGAAAATGTTCGGCAAGCTATAAAAGTGGCAGAAGATTCTACCGCAGCATATAA